>NZ_JBEXSI010000002.1:0-206978 GCF_040613515.1 Streptomyces sp. NPDC006261 | reverse complement strand
TGATAACCAGTCATCCCGGTCGAGAACACCGCCTCACCGAAAGTCTCCCCCACGGCCCCATAAGCACGGCCACGGAACACACGGCCGTCCTCCAGAACGAGTACAGCGAGCGGCGGCGGCCCCTCCCTCCCCCTCATCGATCCAGTCCGCAGACCATGCGCGCTCCCCGCTCGGGGACGCATTCCAATCGGAACTGCGCTGCCGTCCTGAGGATCGCCTTCTCCACGTCGCCGCTCGACCCCCCGCGGAACCGGAACCGGGCGCCCACGTGCTCGTACCCGCCCACGCGCGGGACCACCTGCCCCACGGCCGGCACCACCAAGGCGTAGGGGCCCTCGTCAGGGGTCGGCGGTTCGGGGAGTTCCCACGCCGTCACTCGGCAGGGGGCCGGAACGGGTGAGGGCACCAGCAGCCAGCCGGCCGTACGCCAGACGTCCGGTACCGGGAGTTCGGGGCGCCGGCCGAGCTGGACGGCGGCGGCGGCGCCGGCGAGGTCGACGCCGTGCACCTCCCGCCAGACGAACGGGATCTCCGCCCCGCCCACCCGGTACCCCGCCTCCAGGAACTGGATCGAGGGCGCGCCGTCGGCGGACGTACCGACGAACGCCTCCAGGTGGAAGACCCACGGCTCCGGGCCGAGCGCCCTCGCGACCCGCGAGGTGAACGCGCCCAGGGGAGAGAGGAGTTCGGGGTCGTCGACCTCTACCGATCCGAGCGCCTCGCCCTGGGTGAAGTCCACGCAGGTGTTGACGTACCGGGAGGCCCGCCAGGGGCCCAGTTCCCCGCCGGTCCACAGGCCGTCGATGTGGAAGATCGGGTCGGCGCAGAACTTCTGGACCAGGCGCGGTTCCGGGGGCGAGGTGCGCAGCAGCGGCAGGTCGGCCTCGGAGCCGAGCCGTACGACACCCCTGCTCGCCGTCCCCCGGCGCGGCTTGACCACGACCGGCCACCCGTGGCGTTCGGCGAAGGCCAGGACGGCGGCCTCGTCGGGGGCGTCCGCGAAGGCGGGGGCGGGTATGTCCGCGTCGGCGGTCACCTGGTTCATGGTGAGCTTGTCGCGGAAGCGGGCCAGGGGGCCGGAGGTCTGGCCCCCGCAGCTTAGCCGCTCACGGATCACGGCTGCGGTGTCGAGGTCGCCCTCGTTGAGGGCCACCACCCGCTCCGGGACACCGAAATGGGTTCGCAGCTCGGTCACCGCACGCCAGACGGCGTCGAGGTCGTCGGTGGCCGGGACGGTGCGGGCGGCTGCCGCGCCGCCGGGCACCGAGTCGAGCGCCAGTTCCGTGGTCACGTAGGTGACCCGGTGGGTGCGGTGATCGACGTACTCCTCGTAGTGGGCGTGCCGGTCACGCCAACGGTGGATGACGATGATGTGTCCACCGTTTTCGCTGTGTCCGCTCATACCTGATCGGCTCCGGCGGACGACATGTCCCGAACCCGGCCCACCGCGAAGGTCGCGGAGACCACGGCGGCCCGGGCCGAGCCGAGTGCGCCGCGCGCCGCGTCCAGGTCGCCGTCCGGGAGCTGGCCCACGATGTCGGTGGCGCAGTCGATCAGGTGCAGTGCGGCGCGGGCGAGGGGCTGCTCGCTGCTGTACCGGTCCTCGACCAGTCGGCGGGCGGTCTGCAGCTGGGCGACGGGGTCCGGCAGGGACCCCTCCGCCACGACGGGGCGAATGATCGTGTTCATGAGCGAGTCCATCCCAGGAGGCAGGAGGCAGGAGGCAGGAGGCAGGAGGAGAGAGCGGGGTGGGGAGAAGGGAGGGCTGGGCGGCCGGGCCTCGGCGACAGGGCCCGGCCGCCCCGGCCTGATGCGCGCGACGGCGGGGCCGACCGTGCGCCCGCCCTCAGCTCGTCTTGAAGCGGATCCGGTCGTTCGTCGCCTTGCACTTGGCCACGGCGTCGTCCGCGTCGCGCCCGGAGGCGATGACGTACCCGGAGACGCAGTCCGCGACGGTCAGCAGCGGAGGTACGGTCTCGCCGACGCTCTTGCCGATCACGGCCGCCACCTCCGTGTCCGTGAACTCGTCCAGGTACGGGAGGAAGACGTACTGCTTCTCGTCCCTCGGGACCCGGCGGATCTCGTCGGCGGCGTCGTCGTCCGCCTCGATCGCGTCGACGGTGCCGGGCTCCGGCGTGAAGAAGCGGACCGCGGCTCCGCCCAGCGGCTCGGGCGAGGTCTGCGGGAGCTCGTCGATGCCGAGCGGGACCGTGAGGAACATCCGGTTCAGGTTGAGCCCGAAGGCGCGGCGGACCAGCTCGGGGGCGCCGCTGCCGGCCAGTCGGGCGTGTGATTCGAGGACGCGCGGGCCCTTCGGGGTGAGGACGAACTCGCTGTGCGAGGGCCCTTCGGTGAGGCCGACGGCGTCCAGCAACTTCGGCGTGAGATCGCGGAGTTCGGCGAGCCACGGGGTGGCGTACCGGCTGGGGGTGCTGACCTCCCACTCGACGTACCGCTCGTTCATGCGGTACTCGGAGTAGCCGATGGTGAGGTGGCGGCCGGCGTGGGAGAAGGAGTCGACGCTGACGACGGGGCCGTCCAGGTACTCCTCCGCGATGATCGTCGAGATGTCCGCCTCCCGGAGGGCCTGCCAGGCCTTCGCGGCGTCCTCGGGCCCGTCCACGGGGTGGATGTGCAGGCTGGCGACGCCGTCCACCGGCTTGACGATGATCCGGTCACCGGCCTCCGCCCGGAACGCGGCGATCTCCTCGGCGCTCCGGACCAGCCGGTAGCGGACCGGGCTGATCCCGTGCTCGTCCAGCAGTTGCCTGGTGAGCGCCTTGTCCTTGAGTGCGCGAGCGGTGAACTCGCTGACGCCGGGCAGGCCGAGGGCGTCCACGACGAAGCCGGTGGACTCTGCGGCCGGTTCGGTGGTGGTGAGGACGCGGTCGAACGGGCGCTCTGCGTGCAGCGGCTTCAGGAGTTCGAGGATGGCCGGTCCGTCGTCCAGGGGCCCGTGGATGATGCGCTCGCAGTGCTGGGCGACGGCCACGTCGTAGGCGCCCTCCTCGTGGACGAGGACGACGTCGATGCCGAGTTCCTTGGCTCCTGCGACCGGGGCCGGCCGGCCGCCGATGACTGCCACGCGGTACTTGCCCATGGGGTTCCCTTCGAAGTGGTACGTGGTATGTGCGGTGGACACAGGGAGAGTTGTCGTGCCGGTCAGGCGGCGTAGCAGCGACGGAGCCAGCGGGCCCTCGTGTTCGGGTGCGGCGTGAACGCCTTGCGGCGGTGCAGCACGCGGAGGTTGTCGAAGATCATGAAGTCGCCAGGCCGGAGGGTCAGGTCGGCCGACGGGATGTCGAGCAGGACCTCGCGCCAGTGCTCCAGCGCCTGTTGGGCGGCGAGGGTGAGTCCGGCCGTGGTGCCCCGGTCGTAGCGGGCACGGTGCCGGCCGTCCGGCCCGGACTCCAGGATCGGGGTCTTCACGAGCGGGCCGATGGTCGCCCCGTCGTTGGAGTCGGGTGCGCCGACCTCGAACTCCGGTGCGCTGAGCGCGGATCGGGTTTCCTCGTCGAGCCGTACGACGACGTCGTCGAGGGCCGCGATCTCGGTGGGGATGCGCTCCTCATTGCGTATGGCGAAGAAGGTGAGGTACGGCGGTGTGTAGAGCCGGGGGTCCGATCCGGGCGGGCCGAAGGGCTGGTGCGGGTTGTCGGAGTGCCAGAAGAACTCCGAGTCGGCCCCCCAGGAGCTGGTGGTTCCCGAGGCCGCCGGATTGGGCACCACATTGCGGATGAGCCGGCCGTCGTTCTCGTAACTCACCGCGAACGGCGTGCACCCGAGCAAGCGGATCAGGCCCAGGTGGATGGCGTTGGTCACGGCGAGTTCGCCCTCGTCGGCGAAGCCGCTGACCGGGGTGGCGGGGAAGTCCTGGGTGGGCAGGTTGGACAGGAGTAACGCGTGGGAGCCGGCGGCGGTGAACACCTGGCTGCCCTGGAGGATGTCACCGGGCAAGTGGCGTCGCAGTGCGTACGCGCCGATGGAGCCGAGGATGGCGTCGTCGAGGTCGGAGTCGAGGCTGGTCTCCGATACCCGGGCCGAGATCTCCTTGCGCAACAGGTCCCGGGCGCTGTCCTCGACTCGGTACCGGGCGAACTGGAGCAAGCTGGTCATCGTCTGTCTCCGTTAGGTCGGTTGCACGCCCTCGTCGCATCGCTCAGCGAGCCGGTGACGGGGCTGGCGCGTTCCAGTACGTGGCGGTGCGCCGGTTCCAGCGACGCGCCAGGGGGTCGTCGACGAGTCGGCTCAGCAGGCCGATGGGCGTCACGACGAGGTAGTAGGCGATGAGGAGCAGGAAGGTGCGCATGGGAGTCCGTTCCGTTTCTTGTGGCGGCGATGCGAGGAGCTCTCGGACCAAGGGCGGGAGGGACCCGAGGGGCTCAGTCGAGGGGGATCTCGTCGCGCCAGTCGGACGCTTCCTGCCAGGCGGGCTGGTCGCTCTTGTCCAGCAGGAAGTTGCCGAGCGCCAGCATGTCGATGTCGGTCCGCATGAAGCAGGTGTAGGCCTCCTGCGGGGAGTTGACGATCGGCTCGCCGCGTACGTTGAACGAGGTGTTGACCAGGACCGGGCAGCCGGTGAGGGACTTGAAGGCGGTCAGCAGCCGGTGGTAGGCCGGGTTGCTGTGGCCGGTGACCGTCTGCACGCGTGCCGAGTGGTCCACGTGGGTGACGGCGGGGATGGTGGAGCGCCGCACCTTCAGCAGGTCCAGCCCCGAGGCCCCGCCGTCCTGGGCCTCCAGCCGCTGGGCGGCGGCGACCTGGGAGACGACGAGCATGTACGGGCTCTCCTGCGGCAGGTCGAAGTAGTCCTTGGCGTCCTCCGCCAGGACGGCCGGCGCGAACGGGCGGAAGGACTCCCGGAACTTGATCTTGAGGTTCATCGCCGACTGCATGTCCGGGTTGCGCGGGTCCCCGATGATGGAGCGGGCGCCGAGTGCCCGGGGCCCGAACTCCATGCGCCCCTGGAACCAGCCGACGATCTTCCCCTGGGCCAGCCCGTCCGCGACCTGCGCGGCCAGCATGTCGCTGTCGAGCCGCCGGTACGGGATGGAGCGCGCGTCCAGGTAGGCGGCGATCTCCTCGTCGCCGTAGGCGGGCCCGAGCAGGGAGCCGCTCATCGCGTCGTGCCCCGTACGCACGTGGTCGCGGCGCGCGCCCCGCTCCATCGCGACGGCCTGGGCGGCGCCGAGGGCTCCCCCGGCGTCACCGGCGGCAGGCTGCACCCACACCTCGTCGAAGATCCCGGCGTCGATCACCTTGCCGTTGGCCACGCAGTTGAGGGCGACGCCGCCGGCCATGCAGAGCCGGGACTCCCCGGTACGCTCGCGCGCTGTCCGGGCGAGCCGGAGCACCGCCTCCTCCGTCACCGCCTGCACCGAAGCCGCGAGGTCGAACTCCCGCTCGGTGAGCGGGGTTTCGGAGGTGCGGCGCGGGCCGCCGAAGAGCTTCTCGAAGCCGCGTCCGGTCATCACCTGACCGCGCAGGTACGCGAAGTAGCGCATGTCCAGGCGGAAGGAGCCGTCGGGCTTGAGGTCGATGAGCTTCTCGCGGATGAGGTCGGCGTAGCGCGGCTTGCCGTAGGGCGCGAGGCCCATGAGCTTGTACTCGCCGGAGTCGACCTTGAAGCCGCAGAAGTAGGTGAAGGCGGAGTAGAGCAGACCGAGCGAGTGGGGGAAGCGGAGTTCGGCGACAGGTTCCAGGTCGGTGCCGCGGCCGTGCCAGAGGGTGGTCGTGGCCCATTCGCCGACGCCGTCGATGCAGAGCACGGCGGCGGACTCGTACGGGCTCGGGAAGAAGGCGGACACCGCGTGCGACTCGTGGTGGCGGCGTACGGAGAGGTCGGGCGCCCGGCCCCGGCCCAGCGCGGCGAGCTCGGCGCGCACGGTGCCGGCGGTGCGCAGCTTGCCGCCGCGGCCGAGCCAGGTGGGGAGCGTGTCGCGGAAGGAGGCGAAGCCGGTGGGTGCGGCGCCCGCGAAGGTCGCCAGCACCCGGCGGAACTTCAGCCGGGGGTCCTCGTAGTAGGCGACGGCGGAGACCGCGTCCAGACTCACGCCCTGTTCGTCGAGGCAGTACGCGACCGCGCGGGAGGGGAACGAGGGGTCGTGCCGCCGCCTGGTGAAACGTTCCTCTTGGGCAGCGGCCACGGGTACGCCGTCGGCGATCAGGGCGGCGGCGCTGTCGTGGTAGAAGGCGGAGACTCCGAGAATGAGGTCAGACACCGCTGGGTTCCTCCGGCTGGGATCGGATACGGGACGGGGGCAGACACCGGGACGGGGGCAGGTAGCGGGACAGGGGCGGACACCAGGACGGGGGCAGGTACCGGGCGGGCCTCTCGGGCCCAGCGTCCGGCCTCCAGGGCCTCACCTGCGACGGCCGGTGAAGCGGATGCGGCGGGCGGCGAGCCGTGCGCCGACGGTCCTCGGCGGGTTGAGCGAGCGGTAGCCCACGCGCACCCGGCTCCACACATCGGCCCGGGCACCGGGCCCCGGTGCGTCGGGCAGCGAGGCCAGCAGGGTGTCCACGGCGTCGGCGGCCCAGGCGGAGTGGCCGGTGGCCACGTTGTCGATGGTGTTGTGGATGTCCACGAAGCGGGTGCTGAAGCCGTACGCCTTCAGGGCGAGGCGCGCCCGCCGGTACGTGCCGCCGACGCCCGACAGCTCCATGGCCAGGTTCAGGCCGAGGACCTCCGGCAGGTAGGTCTGCGGAAAGCGGCCCACGCACAGCCAGTACACCGGGAGTTCGAGGGATTCCTCACGGAATCCGGGCCACTGGGCGAACGCGGCGGAGGCGGTCGGCGGCAGCTCCACCCCCATCTCCCTGAGTACGTCGCGGTAGATGAGCGGGTGGTTCAAGTGCGTTTCTCCGTTACCGAGTTCGTCCCAGTACGTCTCGAAGAGGGAGTGCCCGATCGCGGACGAGGCCTGCTCGTAGTCGGTGAACCCCTGGAGCCAGCTGCCGTCGATCAGGGTGAGCGGCGCCGTCTGTACGGTGTCGTCGACGACCGCCTCCTTCGAGGGCAGGGGTATCGCCGCGTTCTCCTCGAACTGAGCCCCGTGCTGGTCGTGCTGGGCCTGAAGCCAGGGACGGAGCCCCTCGTGGCCCCAGCGTTCGGGCAGCGGCATCGCCGTACGGTCCATGCCGTGCCCGGAGCGGGCGAGCCAGCCGGCGACGTACTCCATGGCCCAGGAGCGCAGGGCGGGGGTGTCGGTACGAGTCATCAGCAGGTGGTACGCCTCGCGCAGCCCGGACGGGGTGCGGCCCGGGGAGCGTGCGCCTGCCCGCAGGGCTCCGGCGACGGCGGCGAGGGGGTCTGCGGTGCGGGGCGGGGAGGGCTTCTGCGGCACACCAACGCCCCGTACGCCCTCCGGCTCCGGCGTTTCCACGGGCGTCACGGGCGTCGCGGGCATCACGGGCTTCACGGGAAGCGAGTCGATCCACCGGCGGATGACCGTCAGATCCTCCGGGGAGAAGACCCGGAACATCGGTCCGCGCTCGCCGACCAGTCCCCGTACCAGTGAACTGGCACCGGAACGACCGGGCTTGATCAGCCTGCTGCGCGCCAGGACGTCGAGCAGCGGGCCCGGGTCGGTCCGGCACTCCGCCAGCCAGCGGGCCAGGGGCTTGCCCTCCAGCAGGAACTGGTGGTGGTAGACCGCCCCTTCGCGCGAGCGCAGCCGCATCAGCTCGGCCATGTCGAACGCGGGGTCCCCTGCCGCCACCAGCTCCGCGTAGAGCGCGTCGGACCAGTCCCGGAGGCCGGCCAGCATCCAGCGGAAGCCGCAGCGCACGGCGTCGGCGCCCCGCTCACCTTCCCGCTCGGCATGCGCGTCCACGGCGGCGCGGCACCGCTCGACGGGTGAAGGCCCTTCGCCTTCACGCCTGACACCCGGATCGAGGGTCGCCCAGTCCACCTCCGTCGGCAGCACCTCCTGGACCAGCTCCAGCGCGGGCAGCAGTCCGACAGCCCTCCAGCACAGATCGGCGCCCAGGATCTCGCCCCGGAAGTCGTCGGGGCGCCGGCTCATGGCCAGGAGCAGCGCCGGGAGGCGGAATGCCCCGTCCGGGATGCGCTGGTCGCCGGTGAGCCGCGCGGCCGGTGCGGCGTTCTCGGCGAGCCGCAGCCGGCGCAGCAGTTCGAGGTAGGCGCTGCCCCGGGAGGCCGCCGGGTGGCCGGCGCCGACATCGGACGCGTACAGGGCGAGGATGCGCAGCACCAGGGGGTCGTCGGCGTCCCCGGGGGCGCTGAGCCATTGCAGCCACGCCCCGGAGAGGAGGCCGAGCGGGGCGCAGCCGAGGACCGCCCGCCGGACCAGCACCTCGCGGTGGCCTTCGGTGCCTTCTCCGTCACCGGCCAGGGTGAGGTAGCGCTCGCGCTCACCGGCCGCCCAGTCGGCGGCCTGCCGGACGAGGGCGTCGAGCGAGCCGTCACCGGTGTCCGGGGCGGGGCGGCGCAGCACGGTCCGCACCTCCTCGATGAACCGGCCTTCAGGAAGGGAGGCCTCCGGGTCCGTCGCGTACGCGTACACGGTCCGTGCGGAGCCGTCGTCCCCGGGCAGCCCCTGCGGACGGCCCGCTCCGTGCTCTGCGGACGGCGTGGCCGTGGCGGCTGCCTGTTGGCTGTGCATCGTTCCCCTCTCTCCGTCTCGTGCTCTCCGTCTGGGGCGGTCAGAACATGGGGTAGATGGAGGCGTCGTTCTTGGGCTTCCGCTTACGCCGGAACACTTTCGCGATGAGGTTGCGTACGAACGACATGGCTGAATAGCCCTCTCTTACGTAAAGGGAGTACGGGACCTGACCTGACCGGATCGGGGCCGGACCGTTCAGGAAAGCCCGAGGGATTCGGCGAGGAGGCCGGAGACGATTTCCGTACCGTGGTCGGTGAAATGCGCCCGGTCCACATAGAGCCAGTCGTCGTCCTTGACCGACTCGGCGACAACGGGGCTCAGGTCCAGGAAGCGGATGTCCTGTTCCTTGCAGGCGACCTGGAGTGCGTCGGCGTACCGCCGGCCGGTCTCCAGCGTGGCGATGTCGCCGTACAGCTCCCAGAAGTTGGAGATCCCGTCGAGCTCGCCGAAGATCGCCCTCTCCTCGGACGGGCCGGACTCCCGCACCCAGGTCGCCAGCGGCTGCAGTACGTAGGTGATGCGGGCGCCGGCCGGCCCGGCCAGCAGGCGGAGCGCGGCGAGGTGGCGCGCGGTCAGGTCGACGGCGTACGCGATCCGGTCCGCGAGCGGAGGCACCACGTGGCTGTCGTCACCCACCGCGCCGGGCCGGCGGCCGAAGCCCCGCTTGGGCTTGCGGTGGGAGGCGCGCAGCTCCTCCATGCTGTCGAAGTACTCGCCGCAGTTGAAGAACCCGCCGTGGTCGCCGCGCTGGGCGTCGGGCAGCCGACTGAGCGCCAGGTCGTTCAGCCCGGAGAACACGACGATCTCTTCGACCTCGGGGACGAGCTCCCGGTGCATCAGGAACAGCAGCAGTTCCTGCATCGAGTTGTGGCTGCGGCCCGCGAAGTTGAGCCAGGGGACGGAGGGCGCGTACCGGGTCCAGAGACGCGACGCCATGGTGGCGGTGTCGGCGGTCGCCCCGATCCCGAACGGCGTGGAGCTGCCGGCGAGCAGCCGGACGGGGCCTCCGGGCGGATTCGCCACCGAGCCCTTCCCGGTGGCGCTGTGGGAGATCCTGAATCCCAGCCGGTCGGTGTTTATCGTCGCGGAGCGGTAGTCCGCCCGGTGGAAATACATCAGATAGGGCAGGTAGCGGGTCTCCGCACGGTCGTCGAAGTCGTCGTACCGCAGCATCTGGGGGGTCAGGAGTTCGCGCTGGGATTTCACGGGCAGAACGCTCCTCGATTCAGGGCTCGCTCTTGCGGCGGGCGTCTCTCGGCGCCGTACGTGACGAGCTTTGTCGGTCGGCGGCCATGACTGAAGGGGACCCTGGGGTGTGGAACGCGCAGTGCGGGTTCCCGAAGGGCGGACAGAGGATGACGGATCAGCCGAAACGACCCGCTTGTGGTGCTCGAGGTGAAGGCGGACGGCGGGTACTCGGGGGCCGCGGTGGGTGCCGGGGGGCGTCGGTGCCCGGGGGCCGAGGGGCCCGTGGCTTCGGCCGCGTGGCCGGGGTTCGACGTAGCCCGCAGGATCCGTGGATCAGCACGGGTACCCACTGGGTAGGGTCGGGGCCGGGAATCGGGGGTCCGCACCTCGATCTGGCTGTGGGCGCCCTGGGGCGCCAAGCGTGTGCGCGGCATCCTGCCGCTGCTGCGCGAGGCGGCCGAACGCGGCGTGCGCGTGACCGTGTTCATCCGCGACGACACGGACCAGAACCAGCAACGTGCGCTCAACCGAAGCCTCATCGCCAGAACAAGCCCGTCTGGGCCGCCATGCCCTTCGGCGGGAACCACCGGGCGATCTTCCAGCCCGACGGCGACCTGGTCATCCACCACGGCGACGACCGCGCGATCTGGGCCTCGATGACCCACGATTCCCGAGGTGCCCAGATGGCCCTCCGCCCCGACGCCGAGGTGGTCATCGTGCACAGCGGCAGGGCGCTCTGGTCGACCTGCCGAAGGACGCGCCGCCAGCCGTGAGTACACGCCCGCCAGCGGTGGCGCCCCGGCCCGCGGGGCGAGGCCGAGGTGGGCGGACTCGAGGTGCACCCACAAGGGCGACAGGCGGCCGATGCGGTGTCGGGCGACAGCACGTGCGGTAGGCATCGCTCCATGACTGTGAACCCGATCGACCTGCAGAAGTGCCTCAGTGGCATGGACTACCCCGCCGACAAGGAGGCCGTTCTGGCTCAGGCCAAGAAGAACGGCGCCGACGAAGAGATCACGAAAGCTCTCAAGGCGCTTCCCGACCAGGAGTACGACTCACCTGCGGCCGTCAACAAGGCGGTAGCACAGGGCACTTGAGCCCGGACGCCCTAGGTTCGGCGATCCGGCTGCCGAGCGCCGCACCGGGGCCGTCGGATTCCGCGAGCCGGGCCCTGCCGCCACCCGGCCGGCAGGGCCCGGCTCGTACGGTCGGGGCTCTCGAACGCCTGGAGGAGAACGCCTTCGCGGATGACCCAGGGGCAGATTGGCAGATGCATTCGGCCGACGCGGACGTTTGGCCGACGCGGACGGGGACACCGTGATGAGCCTGACCGTCTCGCGCTCGAGCAGGCCGCTCGAGAAGCGCGGTCCCGGCCCGACCGGTTTCCGCCTCCGGTGGAGGGAACTGTCACTCCGCTCCACCGACCGACTTCCCCTCGGAAAGAGACACACATGGACGACGTCAAACCCCTCGCCCTCGTCACCGGCGCCTCCAGCGGCATCGGCTTCGAACTCGCCAAGCAGCTGGCCGAGCGCGGCTACGATCTCGTCGTCAACGCCGAGGACGACGCACGGCTCCGGCAGGCGGCCCAGGAGATTCGCGCGGCCGGAGCCCGAGTGGAAGCGGTCCGGGCCGATCTGCGCGTCCCCGAAGAGACCGATGCCCTCTTCACGGCGGCCACGACGCTTGGCCGGCCACTCGACGTCGTCGTCCTGAATGCCGGTGTGGGGCGGGGCGGCGCGTTCACGGACACCGACCTGGCGGACGAGCTGGAGATCGTGGACCTCAACGTCCGTTCGACGGTGCACCTGGCCAAACTCGTCGTACGGGACATGGCCGTACGCGACACAGGCCATGTCCTCGTCACGTCTTCGGTCGCCTCGATGGCGCCCGGCTCCTTCCAGGCGGTCTACAACGCCTCGAAGTCGTTCCTCCAGTCGTTTACCGAGGCCCTGCAGAATGAGCTCAAGGACACCGGCGTCACCCTGGCCTCGCTGATGCCGGGGCCGACCGAGACCGACTTCTTCCGTCGCGCCGACATGGACGACACGAAGATCGGCCGACAGGACAAGGACGACCCGGCCCACGTGGCACGGCAGGGTCTCGACGCCCTCTTCTCCGGGAAGGGCAAAGCCGTCGCCGGCTCCCTCAGAACCAAGGCGCAGGGGCTGGCCGCCAAGGTTCTGCCCGACAGCGCCAAGGCCCAGGCCCACCGCACGGTGGCCGAACCGGGATCGGGCGAGCGCGACGGGACCGACTGAGTACCGGGCAGGCCGGGCGTCGGCGACGCCCCGCCCTGCCTCCCCCGCGCTTGCGGCCGGTCCCGCCCCGGTTCACCCGTTGTTCGGCTCGAGCTGCCGGATGCGCCCGTCGAGTTCGCGCTGGTAGAAGTCGATGAAACCGTCGGGGTCGGGCCCCGCGTTCTGCATGACCAGCCTGTCGAAGCCCGCGTCGACGAACTGCTGCGCCACCTCGGCGTACCGCGCGGGGTCCGCGCCGCAGGCGAACTTCTCCAGGATGTCCTCCTCGCGCACGGTAGTGGTCGCGGCGTCGAAGTTGACCGGGTTGGGCAGCTCGCTCATCACCTTCCACCCGGTCAGCGCCCATCGCGAGGTCTCCAGAGCGGCTTGCGCGGCGGTGTGCGCGTCGGGGGCCCAGGCCATCGGGACCTCGGCGTAGCGCGGGCCGGTGCCCCCGGCGTCACGGTAGTGCTGGACGATCTCCGGCTTGTCCTCCGTGGCGAAGAGTCCGTCGCCCAGTTCGGCGGCGATGCGTGTCGACGCCCGGCCGCTGGCGGCCACCGCGATCAGAGGCGGTTCCTGGGGCAGGTCGAAGACCCGGGCGTCCCGCAGTTGCAGGTACTTCCCCTCGTACGACCGGTAGCCGCCGCTCCACAGCAGCCGGATGATCTCCAGGGCTTCCTTGAGCATGTCGTGGCGGGTGCTGACGGCGTCGGGGAAGCCGACACCGACGACGTGCTCGTTGAGCCGCTCCCCCGAACCGACGCCCAGGACGAAACGGCCCTCCGACAGCAGGGCGAGGGTCGCGGCCGCCTGGGCGATGACGGCGGGGTGATAGCGCACGGTGGGACACGTCACGCCGGTCGCCAGGCCGATCCGTGAGGTCTCGGCGGCGATGCTTCCCAGCACGGTCCAGGCGAACGGTGAATGTCCCTGGTTGTCGAGCCAGGGGTGGTAGTGATCGCTGATCTCCACGAAGTCGAATCCCGCCTGTTCGGCGAGAACGGCCTGCCTGACCAGCTCCGCCGGGCCGAACGCCTCGGCGGCCAGCTTGTATCCCACCTGCATGTGAGCCTCGTTCCGCATGGGTGATGGTTGTCTTGCTCGCACAGGGGTACCCCTCGACCCCGGGGCGTAACGCCTATCTCGGGCACACCGACCATTTCGAAGGTGCCCGCGTTTCGTAGCCGCTCATCGGTGTACTCGTACGGGACGGCGGGACCCCCGCCGAACGCCGACGAGACGATGTCACCGGAGGTACTCATGACGACCACGGTCAAAGCCATGCTCGACACCCACCCCGCCGGCCTGGGCGGTGTCGACCGCGAGAAGCTCGCCCGCTGTATCGAGGAGTGCCTCGCCTGCGCCCAGACGTGTACGGCGTGCGCGGACGCCTGTCTGTCGGAGGAGATGGTCGCCGGCCTCACCCGGTGCATCCGTACCGACTTGGACTGCGCCGACATCTGCCGGACGACCGCCGCCGTCCTCTCGCGGCGTACGGGGTACGAAGCCGACGTCACCCGGGCGCTCCTGCGGGCATGTGCCGCCGTCTGCAAGGCCTGCGCCGACGAGTGCGCCTCCCATGCCGGCACGCACGAACACTGCCGGATCTGCGCCGAGGCGTGCCGGCGCTGCGAGCAGGCGTGCGAAGACCTTCTCGCGTCCCTGGGCTGACCCGAGCGGGAGGCCGGTAGCGGGGGGCACGGAAGAAGAGCGAGCAGGACAGGGCAGGAGATTCCATGGCCAGCACGAAAGTGTCCGACCACATCCTCCAGCGGCTGCGCGAGTGGGGCGTGGACCACGTCTTCGCCTACTCCGGCGACGGCATCAACGGCCTGCTGGCGGCCTGGGGGCGGGCCGGGAACAATCCGAAGTTCATCCAGGCGCGCCACGAGGAGATGGCCGCCTTCCAGGCCGTGGGATACGCCAAGTTCTCCGGCAAGGTGGGGGTGTGCGCGGCCACGTCGGGGCCGGGCGCGATCCACCTGCTCAACGGCCTGTACGACGCCAAGCTGGACCACGTTCCCGTGGTGGCGCTGGTGGGGCAGACCAACCGCAGCGCCATGGGCGGCTCGTACCAGCAGGAAGTGGACCTGCAGAACCTCTTCAAGGACGTCGCCTCGGATTTCTGCGAGACGGCGACGGTGCCGGAGCAGCTGCCGAACCTGATCGACCGGGCGATGCGCACCGCGTACGCCAAGCGCACCGTGACCGCGGTCATCCTGCCCGCCGACGTCCAGGAGCTGGACTACACCCCGCCGACGCACGCGTTCAAGATGGTCCCCTCCAGTCTGGGTCTGAGCCGCTACGCCCCGGTGCCCGGCGACGAGGACCTCCAGCGCGCCGCCGACGTGCTGAACGCCGGGGAGAAGGTCGCCGTCCTGATCGGGCAGGGGGCCCGCGGCGCCCGGGACGAGGTGGAGCGCCTGGCGGACGTGCTGGGCGCCGGGGTGGCGAAGGCCCTGCTGGGCAAGGACGCCCTCCCCGACGACCTGCCGTACGTGACCGGCTCCATCGGGCTGCTGGGCACCCGCCCTTCGTACGACCTGATGCAGGGGTGCGACACCCTGCTGGTGATCGGCTCCAGCTTCCCGTACGCGCAGTTCCTGCCCGAGCTGGACCAGGCGCGGGCGGTCCAGATCGACATCGACCCGCACATGATCGGTCTGCGCTACCCCTTCGAGGTGAACCTCGTGGGCGACGCGCGCGAGACCTTGCAGCGGCTGCTGCCTCGTCTGCACCGCAAGGAGAGCCGCGCCTGGCGGCGCGAGGTCGAGGAGAACGTGGAGCGCTGGTGGGAGGTCATGCAGCGCCGCGCCGCCGTGGACGCCGACCCGATCAACCCGGAGTACGTCGTCCACGCCCTGGACGGCAAGCTGCCCGACGACGTCATCCTCACCGCGGACTCCGGTTCGGCGGCCAACTGGTACGCCCGCCACCTGCGTCTGCGCGGCCGGATGCGCGGTTCCCTGTCCGGCACCCTGGCGACGATGGGACCGGGTGTCCCGTACGCCATCGGCGCCAAGTTCGCCCACCCCGACCGGCCCGCCATCGCCCTGGTCGGCGACGGCGCCATGCAGATGAACGGCATGATGGAGATGGTGACCGCGGCCAAGTACCACCACGAGTGGTCCGATCCGCGGCTGATCGTCGCCGTGCTGAACAACGGCGACCTCAACCAGGTCACCTGGGAGATGCGGGCCATGTCGGGGGCCCCGCAGTTCGAGGAGTCCCAGCACATCCCGGACCTGCCCTACGCGGAGATCGCCAAGCAGATGGGGCTGGACGGCGTACGGGTGGAGAAGCCCAAGCAGGTCGAGGCCGCGTGGGACCGGGCCCTGGCCTCAGACCGCCCCTTCGTCATCGACTTCCGGACGGACCCTGCCGTCCCGCCCATCCCGCCCCACGCGTCGCTGGATCAGATCGCGGCAGCGGCGTCCGCGGTCCTGCAGGGCGACAGCGACCGCGGTTCCATGGTCAAGCAGGGCCTCAAGGCGAAGGTGCAGGAGATGCTGCCGGGCAGTCGGCACCGCTCCGACCGGCCCTGAAGGCACCCGCGATGCGTCCCCGCGTGGAGGCCATGGTGTGTCTCCGCCCTTCTCGCTCGGGGGATCGAAGGGCCGTCACCGCTTCGTCCGCGATGGTGCTCACCCGGCCGGAAGGGCCAGGAGGGCCCGGCATTCACGGTCGACCTGCTGAGCCTCCCCGGTGGGTACCACGATGACCGGGACCAGCGCCCCTGGCTCACTGACGATTTCCGGACGTTCGGCTACGAGCGCCCGCAGGCCCCCCGTGAGGCCGAGCGTGGCCAGGCCGGCGCACACCTCCTCGCGCACCTCGGGCTGGTCCTCGCCGATCTCCCCGGTGAAGACCAGGGCGTCGAGCCGGTCGAGGGAGGCGGCCATCCCCGCGATGCCACGACGGCAATGATGGGCGAAGACGTCCAGGGCGAGTGCGGCACGCCCGTCCCCGGCCGCCCGGCTGCGGACGAGGTCGCGGGTGTCGTCCGAGGTTCCGGAGAGGGCCAGCAGTCCGGACTCGTGGTTCAGCGCGTCCTCGATGTCGTCGGCGGACAGACCGTGCCGGGTCTGCAGCCAGGTGACAGCGCCGGGATCGATGCTGCCGCTGCGGTGGGCCATCACCAGCCCCTCCAGCGGCGTGAATCCCATCGTCGTGTCGACGCTGTGCCCCTCCCGCACCGCGCAGGCGGAGCAGCCGCCACCGAGGTGCGCTATCACCAGATGGAGCTGTCCGAAGCTGCGGCCGAGGAGTTCGGCAGCCCGTTTCGCCGCCCAGGCGTAGGACAGGCCGTGGAAGCCGTAGCGGCGTAGCCCGTACTCCTCGCGCCACGCGGCGGGCACCGCGTACTCCCGTGCGGCGGCGGGCAGGTCGGCGTGGAAGACGGTGTCGAAACAGGCGATGTGCGGGACGTCGGGCAGCAGCTCGCGGGCGGCGTCCAGAACCGTGAGGGCGGGCGGGACGTGCAACGGCGCGAGATCGACCACCTGGTCCAGGCGGGCGCGCACGTCGTCGTCGACCAGGGTGTGGCTGCGCAGTTCCGGTCCGCCGTGGACGAGGCGATGGCCGACGGCCACCGGCGCGGGC
The DNA here is from genome assembly GCF_040613515.1 of Streptomyces sp. NPDC006261. Lineage (NCBI taxonomy): Bacteria > Bacillati > Actinomycetota > Actinomycetes > Kitasatosporales > Streptomycetaceae > Streptomyces > Streptomyces sp. NPDC006261. The sequence goes on along the minus strand of NZ_JBEXSI010000002.1, from coordinate 190,318 downwards.
GCCTCGGCCAGCACCTGCCGCAGCGCGCCCGGGGCGCCCTCGCCGGGCGGAGAGTCGCTGCGGTGTTCGGCGAGGACCTCGCCGCCGTCACCGAAGACGGTCAGCCGCAGGCTCGACGATCCCCCGTCGGCCACCAGGACCGGGCTGTCGCTCTGTGCGCACACGTTGATCCCTTCCTCCGGCCCGGAAGCCGCGAGAGAGGCCACAGCCCTGGAGAGGGCGCCGGCATGCCGCGCACCGAGTACCCGTCCGGCCCGGCGGGAAACGACGAGATGCGCGAGCGGCCGCTTCCCCGGCCAGGGACGGAAGGACCTGCGCGAAGGGGCGTTGCACCCGCGAAGGTCCTTCCGGTCCATGTGCGCCGGGCTACGGCGGCGCGTCCGTGAGGAGGTCCGTCGCGACGCCCATGTGCAGCCGACGGGTGTGGTCGACCGTCCGTACCGGCCCGGTCAGCGTGACGCGGGCCGTGAGGCGCGTGTCGGTGCTCGACGCGCTCAGGCGCAGTTCGAGATCGCCCGGCTCGACGATCCGGTGGCCGTCGCGGCCCGTGAAGGACGCGAGGTCCGCCGGGACCGTCGCCCGTACCCTTGCCGCCCGTCCGGGGTCCAGGTCGAGGCGTACGTATCCGATGAGGCGCTGCACCGGCTGGACCACCGAGGCGACCGGGTCGTGCAGATATACCTGGACCACTTCGGTCCCCGCCCGCGCACCGGTGTTGCGGACGGTGCAGGAGAGCGTGAACTCCCCCTCCGTGGACGCCCGTCCGTGCTCCACGACGAGGTCACTCCACTCGAAGGCGGTGTACGTCAGTCCGTGCCCGAACCCGAACGCCGGGGTCGGATCGACACTGGACACCTCGCTGGAGTGGCCCAGCCGTGCCGCCAGGTAGGTGGAGGGCTGGGATCCCGGGTGTCGCGGCACACTGACGGGCAGCCGGCCGGACGGTTCGGTGCGACCGCCGAGCACCGAGGCGATGGCCTTCGTCCCTTCCTCGCCGGGGAAGAACGACTGCACGACCGCGGCCGCCTCATCGACCGCACGCCCGAGGGCGTAGGGGCGTCCGGCGAGCAGGACGACGACGACGGGGGTGCCCGCGTCGAGGAGGGCGTCGAGCAGTTGCTGCTGGACGCCGGGGAGTGCCAGGTTCTCCGCGTCGCAGCCCTCCCCGCTCGTACCGCGCCCGAAGAGACCGGCCCGGTCGCCGAGTGCGACGATCACGAGGTCGGCGCTGCGGGCCAGTTCGACGGCCTCGCCGAACCCGCCGGTGTCCGGGCCGTCGATGTCCGCACCCCGCGCGGTGAGGATCTCGCTGTCGGGGAACTCCGCCGCGCACGCTTCGCGCAGGGTGGGCAGTTCGATGCCGAGCGGACTGTCGGGGTGCTGGCCCCCGACGTGGACGGGAAAGGCGTAGCAGCCGAGGACGGCCGTCGGGGTGTCGGCGTTGGGCCCGATGAGTGCGATACGGGCCGGGGCTCCGGCGGCCGCGTCCGCCGTCATGGGCAGGGTGCCGTCGTTGCGCAGGAGCACGACGGCCTGTTCGGCGACGCGGCGGGCGAGCGCGCGGTTCTCGTCGGTGTCGAGACGGAGGGTCCCGCGCAGCGCCTGCGAGTTCCCGCCCGTGGAGGCGTCCGTGGAACCGCCTGCGGAGCCGTCCTCACCCGCGGCTCCGGCGAGGACCGGCGGCACCGGCCCCCAGTCCGCGTCCAGCAGCCCCAACTGGGCTTTCTGGACGAGCACTCGGCGTACCGCACGGTCCACCAACGCCTCGGGTACGAGGCCCTCGGCGATCGCGTCCGTCAGGGGGCCGCCGAAGGTCTTGACGGTCGGCAGTTCCACGTCCACGCCCGCACCGAGTGCGGCGCCGGCCGCCTCCCCGAAGGTCCCCGCCACGCCGTGCAGCGTCTTCAGGAACGCGATGCCGAAGTAGTCCGCGACCACCGTCCCCTCGAAGCCCCAGGTGTCGCGGAGCAGACCGGTCAGCAGCGGCCCGTCGGCCGCGGAGGGGATTCCGTCGGTGTCGGTGTAGGCGTGCATGACGGACCGTACGCCGCTTTCGCGTACTGCCATCTCGAACGGGGGCAGGATGACGTCGGCCCGCTCCCGCGCGCCCATGCCGACGGGGGCGAGGTTGCGGCCCGCCCGTGAGGCGGAGTACCCGGCGAAGTGCTTGAGCGTGGCGACGACCCCGGCCGACTCCAGTCCCCGCACATAGGCGGTGGCGACCGTTCCCACCAGGTACGGGTCCTCGCCGATGGTCTCCTCGACGCGGCCCCAGCGTGCGTCGCGTACGACGTCGAGGACGGGGGCGAGCCCCTGGTGCACGCCGACGGAGCGCATGTCGCGGCCGATCGCGGCGGCCATCTCCCGGACCAGTTCCGGATGGAACGTGGCGCCCCAGGACAGCGGCACCGGGTAGGCGGTCGCACCCCAGGTGGCGAAGCCCGCGAGGCATTCCTCGTGGGCGAGCGCCGGTATGCCGAATCGGTTCGCCCCGGCGATGCGCTCCTGGGTGCGCGAGAGCGAGAGCGCCCCCACGGCCGGGTCGACCGGGGCCGTTCCGAACGGGCGGGTCAGCTGGCCGAGGCCGTACGGAAGAAGGTCGTCGAGGGCGACGGCCTCCTCCATGTCGTGCTGGAACGGCGCGACTTCGTCGCCGTCGTCGGACGCACCCACCCAGACGCCGAAGAGCTGGGAGACCTTCTCCTGGAGCGTCATGGCGGCGATCAGGGCATCGGCCCTGGCCTCGGGAGCGAGGGTGGGATCGTGCCAGGGCCCGGTGCGGTGGTCCGGGGCGCCGGGCGCCGGCACCCGGGAGTCGGTGGCCTCGGCGGGTGTCTGTACGCCGGCGTTGTCGATGTCGGCGGTCCCTTTGTCCATGTCGGCGGTCGCTCCGTCGATGCCGGCGGTCGCTCCGTCGATGTTGGCGGTCGCTCCGTCGATGTTGGCGGTCATTTTCCTCCCACTCCCATCAGCCCCTGTACCAGGGCGCGTCGTGCGAACAGGTAGACGATCAGGATGGGCAGCATGGACAGGACGACTGCGGCGAGCAGGCCGGGGGTGTTCACTCCGTGTTCCGTCTGGAAGTCGTAGAGCCCCAAAGTGATCACCTTGGCCTCCGCCGACTGCGTCAGAACGAGGGGGAAGAGGAAGCCGTTCCACGCCTGGAGGGCGGAGAAGACGACGATCGTCGAGACCCCGCTCTTGGACAGCGGCAGCACCAGCTGGAAGAAGACCCGCCGGGACGAGGCACCGTCCATCGTCATCGCCTCGTACAGATCGGGGGTGATGTCCCGCATCACCCCCGTCAGGATCAGGGCGCACACCGGCATGGCGAAGGCTGCCGTCGGCAGGATGACGCCGGTGAGGTTGTCGTAGAGACCGGCCTCGCTGATGACGAAGAACATCGGCACGATGACCGCCTGCGAGGGGATCGCCAGGCCCAGGAGGAACAGCCGGAAGACCGTGGTGGTGGCGCGGCCCCGGCTCCTGACGATGGTGTAAGCCAGCGGCGGGACGAGAAGCACGACGATGCCCACCACGCACACGGTGACGATGACCGTGTTGAGGAAGTACTGCGCGAAGCCGCTGTTGAGGTCGTCGAGGTAGTTGTCGAGCGTGAAGCGCTCGGGGAAGGCCAGCGGGCCGTTCGCCGCGTAGTCGGGGCGCGACTGGAACGTGGCGACGAGCATCACGTACAGCGGCAGCCCCACCACGAGGAGCCAGACCAGCGAGCCGAAACCGGCGAGGTAGTTGGGACGGCTCTTGCTCACAGTCCCTCCATGGTGCTGCGCATCTTGTCGTAGCCCGAGAGCCGCACCACGATCAGCGAGATGACCGTGGAGACGAGGACCAGGAGGAGGGCGATGGTGGACGCCGCCCCGTAGTCGAAGCTCTTGAACGCCTTCTGGTACATGTAGTACGCGCTGATGGTGGTGTCGCTTCCCGGTCCGCCCTGGGTCAGGATGAGCACGGTGTCGAAGGTCGTGAGGCCGCCCACCACCATCAGGATCATCGAGGTGATGATCGAGTTGCGCAGCTGCGGCAGCGTGATGTGGAAGAACTGCCGCACCCTGCCCGCGCCGTCGATCTGCGCCGCCTGGTAGAGGACCGGCGGCACCGCGCGCGCAGCGCCCTGGTAGATCAGCGTGTGCAGTGGGGTGAACTGCCAGGTGCTGACGAAGACCAGGACGCCGATCGCACTGGACTGCACCCCGAACAGATTGCCGTCGCCGAACAGCCAGGTGGCCTGCGCGGGGACACCGAGGTTGGGGTCGAGGACGGCGCGCCACAGCACGGACACGGCCGCGATGGACAGCAGCATCGGGACGAAGTAGATGGCGGACAGGACGGCCCGGTTGCGCTGGTGCCCCGCCGCCCAGACCCCGAGCAGAATGCTCAGCGGGGTCTGGACGACGACCCCGAGCACGGTGAGCAGGACGCTCAGCCAGAGGCTCTTGATCATGACGGGGTCGTCGAGGAGTTGCTTCCAGTTGTCGAGGCCGGCGAATTCCGGGTCGCTCAGACCGTCCCAGCTGGCGAAGGAGAGTACGGCGACCATGATGAGCGGGACGATGGCGAAGAGGCCGAAGAAGACGGCGGCGGGGGCCGCCCAGAGGAATCCCGGGCGGCCCGCTCCGGTGCCGGACGGGCCGGGCTTGTTAACCGTCTCGCCGTCCGCGGAGGGTGGTGCGGTTCGGGTCATGTCAGGTGTTCCGAGTCCGGATTTCCGTGCGCTCACGAGGTCGGCAGCGCCTGCATGGCCTCGATGAAGGCGTCCTCGTCCATCGAGCCGTTGAAGAACTGCTGGAGGGACTGGTACATCGCGGTGGCCGCCGACTGGGGATACGCCTGGTCCCAGGAGAGCTGGAACGCCGGGGCCGCCTTGACCATGTCGTACTGGAACTTCGCGAACGCGGGGCTGGCGGCGGTGTCCAGGAAGCCTTCGGTGTTCGTCGTGGTCGGCAGGTTGCCGATGCCGAGCTGCGCCTTGACGAACTGGTCCGAGTACATGAGCTTCAGGAACTCGGCGGCGGCCTGCGGGTGCTTCGTCTTCTTCAGCACGGAGTAGAAGTTGTTGGTGTTGCCGACGAGGTTCGCCTGGTCGCCCCTGCCGCCTTCGACGGAGGGGAAGGCGCTGTACCCGAGGTCGCTCTTCGCGAACTCGGGGTGCGCGTCCTGCTGCGTCGAGTACGCCCACGAGCCCATCAGCTCGAAGCCGGCCCTGCCGGTCGCCAGGAGCGTGGGGGAGCCCTGATCGGTGAACTTCACCGAGTCGTAGTTGGTGCCGAAGGCCCCGGCATCCACCAGTTCCCTGATCTTGCCGAGTGCCTTCCGGCTGTCCGGGCTCGCCCAGGCGTCCTTGTCGCCTTCCAGGGCCTTCTGGAAGAGCTCCGGGCCGGCTATGCGGTCGTACAGGTACTCGAACCACATCAGGGTCGGCCACCGGTCGCCCCCGCCCAGCGCGATCGGGGTGACGCCGTCGGCCTTCAGCGCCTTGACCGCCGCCAGCAGGTCGTTCCAGGTCTTCGGGGGTTCGACGCCCGCCTTCTTGAGGACCTTGCCGTTGTTGAACAGCAGCACGGGCTGCGTTCCGCGCATGGGGACCCCGTAGGACGTGCCGTCGACCACCGCGCTGTTGAACACGGACGGCAGGAACTTCGTCTTGAGGTCCGGGTCCTCGGCGATGAAGGGGTCCAGCGGGAGCAGCAGTCCGGCGTCCACGAACGGCTTGATGCTGCCGCCGCCCCAGTTGAAGAAGACGTCCGGCGCCTGCTTGCTGTTGATGATCGTCTGCAGTTTGGCCTGGTAGTCGGCGCCCGGGATCGTGTCCAGGACCGCCTTCACCTTCGATGTCTTGTTGAAGGTGGCGACGAGCTCCTTCTCCACCTTGTTCGCCGCGTCCCCGTAGACCAGGACGTGGATGGTGTCGCCGCCGGCCGCATCGGAGTCTCCCCCGCACCCGGACAGGGAGAGCACCAGGGCCAGCGCGGCACCACCGACGACAACGGTCCGAGAGAACCGTGCGCGTTCTTTCATCGACTCACCCTTCGAAATTTTTTCGGTACGACTACCGAAACTTGTTGAGTCGGGACGCTAGAACCCCTCCCCTAGGGGGTCAACCCTCGGTCGACGCGTTACCAAAGCGTTACGCCTGGGCGGCAGTCGTCCCGTGCTTTATGCTCCTCGCCATGCGCGATGACGAGAAAGTGGGCCGCATCACCCTGGCTCAGGTAGCCGAGCGGGCCGGCGTCTCCATTTCGACAGTTTCGAAGGTCCTCAACGGACGGCAGGACGTGGCGACCCCCACGAGGCTCAAGGTGGAGCGCCTGCTGGAAGCCCATGCGTACCGGCGCACCACACGGTCGGCCAGCGAGGCGCCGCTCATCGAGATCGTGTTCCACGAGCTGGAGAGCATCTGGGCGATGGAGCTGATCCGGGGAGTGGAGAACGTCGCCAAGGCCCACGGCGCGGGGGTCGTCCTCACCGAAAGCGGAACCCGCCACTCGCCCGGCCCGGACTGGATGGAGGCGATGCTCCAGCGTCGGCCGCTCGGTGTCGTCCTGGTCTTCTCCACCTTGCCCAGCGAAGTGAAACAGCAGCTCAGAGCACGTTCGATCCCGTTCGTCATCATCGACCCGGCAGGCGACCCCGACCCGGACGTGCCCTCGGTCGGCTCGGCCAACTGGAATGGCGGACTGGCCGCCACCCGCCATCTCATCGAGTGCGGGCACCGGCGCATCGGGGTCATCACCGGCCCCGAGGACATGCTCTGCTCCCGCGCCAGGCTCGACGGCTACCGGTCCGCGATGACCATGGCAGGGCTGGAGGTGGACCCCGGGCTCATCCTGTTCGGCGACTTCCACGTGGAGGGCGGATACGACCGCGCCACCGAGATGCTGTCCCGCCCCCAGCGGCCCACCGCGATCTTCGCGGGCAGCGACCTCCAGGCACTCGGCGTACTGGAGGCCGCCCGGGTGCACGGCCTGCGCGTCCCCCACGATCTCTCGGTGGTCGGCTACGACGACGTGTCCATCGCCCGCTGGGCCAGCCCGGCACTGACCACGGTCCACCAGCCGCTGCGCCAGATGGCGGAGGAGGCCGCGCAGATGCTGATGCGGCTGCGGGCCCAGGAACCGGTGTCCACGCGGCTGGAACTGGCCACGAGCCTGGTCGTACGCAAGAGCACGGCGCCGCCGCCCGAGAACTGAGCACCCTTTGGGGCAACACGCCTCCTACGGACAGGCGCTCAGGAGCCTGCACCAGGCAAGCAGCCCGCTGCGGCAGCAGTCGCGTCTCGTCTGACACCAGTGGCACCGAAGGTGCGACCGCCCCCCGATGAGGCGGTCGCTGAGGGCCCGATGTCCCTCCAACTCTGTCCGAAGCGTCCCTCCAGCAGGATGAGGGCGGAGTTGTCGTCCGCCGTGTCCAGCAGCTCGCGGACCAGGGCCTCGTCGATCATCACGTATGCCCTCGCCTGTTCTCGGTCTCCGCTGTCCGCGCGGCCCGGTCCGCCCAGCGCGGCGGACCGTCGTGACGCGGCTCAGCAGCCCGTACCCATAGCCCTGCGGACGGCCTATCCGGTGTGGTCCAGTGTGGTCCATCAGTGCGACGCCAGAGCCGAGGGCCGCCGCATCCCTTGTCAGTTCGCCCCCGAATGAAGATCGCACGTTGGACCATGCGGCAGCGCGATCGTCGGGCGAGGGTCTACAGCAGCCCAGAACGGGCACTCCTCCCTTACACGCGTGCGGCGATGCCTCAGCGTCGGCCTGGACGGGAGAATCGTCGGCGGTTCGGCGTCGCGCGCGCGGTGGGGGCGTCCGCGGCGTGGAGGCTTTTCCTGCTCTGGGACGACTGGAACGTTGACAACTGGTCGTTGGTTCAGCCACGCCGAGGCATGACTGGGCGCCCCGGAGAGGGGGACGACGTCGCCCCTCGACCGTGAGGCCGCCCCTTGTACGAAGCCAGGACCGATCTCGCAACCCGCGCATACCGGAGGTTTCCGTCATGGATCAGGACGTAGGCAAGAAGGGCACTCTCCTGTCGAGGATGGGGGAAGCCTTTCGGCGAGTGAACAAGGCCTACTCGCCGCCGGGCGAGCATCCGCTCGCCGGGCATCTTGGTGCCCTGGCCGCTTTCGGCGCGTACACCGCCGCCTGGGGCGTCGTCGTAGGCGTGCGGCGGGCTGCACTACCGGACCGCCACCAACCGCTGGATCTTCTGGTGACAGCAGCCGCAGTGTTCCGACTCGGTCGACTGCTCAGCAAGGGTTCCGTCACCAGCCCGCTCCGGGCGCCGTTCACGCGGTACGAGGGGTCGGCAGGACCCGCCGAAGTGCAGGAAAGTCCTCGCGGGGGCCTCGTCAGGTCAACCGTGGGTGAGCTCGCCACCTGTCCGTTCTGCGTCAGCGTCTGGCTGACGACTACCTTCACCGGCGCTCATCTGCTGTGGCCCCGTGCCACACGTACCGTCACAGGAGGCATCACCGCCTTGGCGGTGGCTGACACCATGCAGTTGGGGTACGACTGCCTACTGCAGAAGAACAGCGGCTGAGTCGGACCGTTCGTGTCCGCATTGGCGGCACACCTGTTCCGGCCAGGCGGGCTAGGCAACATGCCCCTGGTGGCGGCGGTTCCAGGCGAGACCGGACAAAGACGATGCCGGTCTGCAAGGCCCGCTGCCGGTACGTCGGGTGCCCGGTGCCCCAGGGATGTGGCTGCGGCCGAGGACCAGGACGTCCCGGTCCCGGTGCCAGGGTGGCGCACCGTGCTGCCCGCCGGAGGGCCGCCCCCGTCTCGTGGACGACACCGAACCGCAGGCCCCCCAGCCGGACGCGGTGTCTGCGCGATCCGGGTGAGAGCTTGTCGGTACGCCCGAAGAGTCCTGCCCGCGCTGTGCCTGTTCTGCGGCCGTGTGCCGGGCTGTTTCACGTCCGGTGAGGTTGATCCCGGCCGGTTTCCCAGGGGCTCTGGTGGGTTAAACGGGGGTGCATGGATACCTCTGGGACACGGGACAGGCTGGCGTGTGCTCTCCGTACGGTCCGGCCGTCCGATGCGGGGCCGGGGCGCGTCCTGGCTGCGATGGACCGCGTCGAGCATTCCGAGCGGGCGGACCCGCTGGTCGACGCGGTGCGAAGTGCGGTGAGGGCGCTGCCCCTGGGCCGGGGGCGGGATGTTCTGCACGGCCGGTGGCTGGGGCATCCCGTGCATCCCTTGATGGTGCAGCTGCCCCTGGGCAGCTGGATGTCCGCCGCGGTCCTGGACTTGGTTCCGGGCCAGCAGCGGGCGGCCCGAGCACTGGTGGGGGTCGGGCTGGCGGCCGCGCTTCCCGCGGCGGCGGCCGGCTGGACGGACTGGGCGGAGCTGCGGCGTCCGCAGATGCGCGTCGGGCTGGTGCACGCCGCGTCCAACGCGGCAGGTGTGGCTCTCTATGCGGTCTCCTTCGCCGCCCGCACCCGCGGCCGGTTCGCCCGCGGCCGGCTGTGGGGGCTGGCCGGACTCGCCGCGGTGAGCATCGGCGGCGCCATCGGCGGCCACATGGCCTTCCGGCAGGCGTCGGGCGCCAATCATGCCGAGCAGTTCGAGGACCTGGCCGGCTCCGGCTGGCACGCGATCGGGGACGTGGCCGACTTCCCCGTCGGCGCACCGGTGCGCCATCACGTGGGCGATGAGCCGGTCGTCGTCGTACACGAGCCGACCGGGGCGATTCACGTGCTGGCCGAGCGGTGCAGCCACATGGGCGGCCCGCTCTCGGAGGGCGATCTGATCGACGGCTGTATCCGCTGTCCGTGGCACGGCAGCACCTTCCGCCTTTCGGACGGCTGGAACACGACCGGTCCGGCCACCGCAGCCCAGCCGGCCTTCGAGACCCGCATCAACGGCTCCCTCTTGGAGGCCCGCCTCAGGCGTCTCGGCGAGGCTGATGCCTCCAGGACCGCCACTGCCACGGAAGACGGGCGGTAGACCGGTGTCGCGTGTGGCATCGAGCGACAGCGGGGCCCCGCAGGGTGGGTGCCGATCGCGAACCTTCTGGGTCAGGCGGGATCTGGCGTCTGCCAGGTGTCTACGCCCCCCAGGCCCACAGTTTCCTTCTTGGTGCGGTCATGCGGCGGGAAGGGTCGGCCCGGGCAAGGACGTCCTCGACGTGTGCACCGGCAGTGGTGTCCTGGCGGTCGATGCGGCGCGGCTGGGTGCCGTCAACTCCACGCTCAGCGGACCCGAGGAAACCCTGCGACGGCTGACGAAGGCTGGACTGTCGGCCTCCGTGAGCGACCGCATATCCCTTCCTTTCGGCCCCGTGATGACCGAACGACTCCCCTGGCCGCGGGGGCGGGGCCTGATCCCGCAAGAGGTCACCCGGGAACAACTGGTGGTCATCCGCGCTCGCAAAGACTGAGCACCCCGCCAAGTGGCACGGACGGGCACCGGAAGACGTGGAGCACCGGCCCTCGGCAGTAAACGCCCTTGGCAACAGCACACGGCGAAAGTGCCGGCCACTTGCTCTCATCAGGGACAACTCCGAGGACTCCCCTTCCTTTTACCAATGAACGCAACGCACAGAGGAGTAAAGGGTGAACGAGCAGAATCCCGTCAAGGCTGCGGCGGAAAAGATCGCGAACACGCTGCGCGGTGAGGGCAGCGGTCCGCAGGACGGTATCCCGGGCAAACCCGGACCGGTCTCCCCGCCGGTCGCGGAGCCGACCGCGCCTGCTGAGCCGCTTCCGCCCAAGGCGGACCAGCACGGCCCGGAGACCGTCAGCCCCACCGGGCAGCCCACCGGCGCCGAGCAGGCCCGGATGGCGCAGAGCGGCGCCTACCTCACCACCGCGCAGGGCGCTCGACTGTACGACACCGACCACTCGCTGAAGGCCGGCCCGCGCGGGCCGGTGCTGCTGCAGGACCATCACCTGCGGGAGAAGATCACCCACTTCGACCACGAGCGCATCCCGGAGCGGGTCGTGCACGCGCGTGGAGCAGCGGCCCACGGCGTGTTTCGCGGCTACGGCACGGCGGCAAAGCTGTCGAAGGCGGCGTTCCTCGCGAAGGACGTCGAGACTCCGGTGTTCGTCCGCTTCTCCACCGTCCTGGGTTCGCGGGGCTCGGCCGACACGGTGCGCGACACCCGCGGCTTCGCGACGAAGTTCTACACCGAGGAGGGCGTCTTCGACCTCGTCGGCAACAACATCCCGGTCTTCTTCATCCAGGACGCGATCAAGTTCCCCGACATCATCCACGCCGGGAAGCCGCACCCCGACCGGGAGATCCCGCAGGCGCAGAGCGCCCACGACACGTTCTGGGACTTCGTCACCCTCCACACGGAGGCGACCCACCACACGCTGTGGAACATGTCCGACCGGGGCATCCCGCGCTCCTACCGGATGATGGAGGGCTTCGGCGTCCACACCTTCCGCCTCGTGGACGCCGCAGGCGCCACCACGCTGGTGAAATTCCACTGGAAGCCCAAGCTCGGCGTGCACTCCCTGGTGTGGGAGGAGGCGCAGATCGCTGCGGGGGTGGACCCGGACTTCCACCGCAGGGACCTGGCCGATGCGATCGAGGCGGGTGCGTTCCCCCAGTGGGAGCTGGGCGTGCAGACCTTCCCGGACACCGAGGACCAGACGTTCGAGGGCATCGACCTGCTCGACGCGACGAAGATCGTCCCCGAGGAGCTGGCTCCCGTCCAGCCGATCGGCCTGATGACCCTCAACGCCAATCCGTCGAACTACTTCGCCGAAACGGAACAGGTGGCCTTCCACCTGGGCAACCTGGTTCCCGGCATCGACGTCACCAACGACCCGCTGCTCCAGGGCCGCCTCTTCTCCTACCTCGACACCCAGCTCACCCGGCTCGGCGGCCCCAATTTCAACCAGCTCCCGATCAACCGCACGCACGCTCCGGTCAACGACATGCTGCGCGACGGCATGCACCAGACCGCAGTACACCGCGGCGTCGCACCGTACCGGCCCAACTCCCTGGACGGCGGCTGCCCGTTCCTCGCGGGTGAGGACACCGGCGCGTTCGTCGAGGTGCCGGCTGCGGTGGCCGCGAGCCGCAAGGTGCGGGAGAACCCCGCCTCGTTCGACGATCACTTCAGTCAGCCGCGCCAGTTCTGGCTGAGCATGACTCCGGTCGAGCGCGAGCACATCGTCGCGGCCTACACCTTCGAACTCGGCAAATGCTACGAGCAGGCCATCAAGGAACGCGCGCTGAAGGTGCTCGCCCGCATCGACACCCGGCTCTGCGAAGAGGTCGCCGCAGGGCTCGGGCTGCCCACCCCTGCCCCGGACACGCAGCTCACCGACCCGCAGCCGAGCCCAGCACTGTCCCAGCTGGGAGAGGTGTGGCCGCTCGACGGACGGATCATCGGCATCGTCGCCGACGCGGCCGCCGATCTGGACGGGGTACGCGCCGTCCGGCAAGCGGTGCTCGACGCCGGGATGGTGCCCCTGGTCATCGCCCCGGCCGGCGGCAAGCTCGACGCGGACGGCGACCCCGTCACCGTCCAGCGCACCTTCGCCACCGCCAGGTCCGTCGAGTTCGACGCCATCCTGCTCGCCGGGACCCCTGGCCCCGGCGGCGACGCGGCGGGCGCCAGGGACGCCAAGGCCGACAACACCGGCACCGCCGGGGAGGCCGTCACCGATCCCCGTGCCCTGCTCCTGGTGAACGAGGCGTTCCGCCACGGCAAGGCCATCGGCGCCTGGGCCGGCGGGGACAGCATCCTCGCACCGGCCGGCGTACCCGCCGACGCGCCGGGTGTGGTCACCGCTGACAGCGGTGCCGCTGTACTGCGGAGCATCACCGAACTCCTCGGCGCCCACCGCGTATGGGAGCGGTTCACCCCGCAGGTCTGATTCCGGCAGCAGCCAGGCATGCCGCAGAGGACCGTGATTCCTCGCTTCGCAGCGGCCGCGGTGGGTGGCGGCGGATAATGACTTCGCCGCCATCCTCCGCCGGACGAAGCGTCGTCATCCGCGGCGGCCGGGCGGGCGGGCACCCTTGCCGGCGACCAGCCGTCCCGCGCCCCGCGTCGGAGCCTGCCCCAGGAGACCGGGCCGACCCCGCGGAACCGCTCGCCCGACGTCCTGCTACCAGCCGGCCTTCACCGCGTTGCAGGCCGTACGGCAATCGACGTTGGTGGGCTCCGCGGCCAGCTTCTCCATCGAGTTGCCGGATATCCGTGGCCGGCCACACCGGCCCCGATCAGTCGGCTGCTCGTGGAGAGTGGCAGCCCGGTATCTGAGAACGGGCTGCCACCGCGCCCTGCTTGCAGAACCCTCACACGGGCGGCCGAGTCCGCCGGGCCGACGGCCGACGGCCGACGGTCGACGGTCGACGGTCGACGGCCGGATGCGTGCGCGAGGAGGCCGTTTACCAGTCTGCCGGCCGGCTGACGAAGCTTCGAACCCCCACGCACGGCCACAGTCAGCTGTCCGCGCCGCTGCCGGCCACGACGCAGGACCGGCTGCTCTCCCAGCCCCAGCCGTCACCGTCGGGGTCGGACGAACTTCCGCCGGCACAGTACGGGTATCCGTTGGGCGCGGTGCCACTGCCCGGACCGCCCCCGCCGTCGGCGCTGCCGCCCGGGACGACGCAGGACCGGCTGCTCTCCCAGCCCCAGCCGTCACCGTCGGGGTCGGACGAACTTCCGCCGGCACAGTACGGGTATCCGTTGGGCGCGGTGCCACTGCCCGGACCGCCCCCGCCACCCGGCTCGCCTGCGCCGCCGTAGATGGAGGCGGTCTCGGAGGTGGCGGCGATGCCGTTGGTTCCGTTGATGAAGCGGTTGCCCCAGCTCGTCAGGGAGTTCGCGTCGAATCCGTTGGCCATGTCCAGGTACTCGACGCCGCTGCCGTTGCCGCTCCAGGACCAGCCGATGTAGCCCACGCCCAGGGACTGGGCGGTTGCCATGATGGCGTCCTCGTCCGGATTGCCGTCGCTGTGTGCGTCGCCGAACTCGCCCACGACGATGGGCAGTCTGTTGTTGACGAAGTGGTTGAGGTAGTCCTGCACCTCGGCGACGGTGTCGTACACGCCGTACATGTGGATCGAGAAGATGGTGTTGCGGTCAGGGTCGGACGCGAATACCGAGGCAGCGTTGGCCCTCATCGTTCCGGACCAGTCCTGGCCCCAGTTGGGGGCGTCCACCATCAGGGCGTGGTCGAGTCCGGCGCTCCGCAGCTTACTGATCGCGCTCTTGGTGGCTCCGGTCCAGGCAGAAGCGTTCGTGTTGCCGTACGGCTCGTTGCCGATGTTGACGACGACGTAGTCCTCCTGCCCCTCCAGCGCGCTCTTCACGCTGATCCAGTAGTCGGCGGCCTTGTCCAGGGTGGTGGCGGCGCCGTCCTCGCCGTATCCGGTGGTGTCGTGCACCTCCAGCACACAGATGACCTTGTTGGCTTTGCACTGGCCGATGAGACCGGAGACCTGGGAGGCACTCGTCTTCGTCCACCGGTCGCCGCTTCCGAGGACGACGCGGACGGTGTTGGCACCCTTGGCCGCTATGTCGGCTATGGCGGTCGTCTGCTCGGGATACCAGGTGTAGGCGTGATTGATCCCGCGCATGACGAACTCGTTGCCGTTCGCCTCGACCACGCGTCCGTCGCTGACACGGATGCCGGTGGGCGCGGCCTGGGCCTCACCGACGGAGGGACCGACGACCGATCCCAGCAGGCCCAGAGCGGCGGCGAACGCCATGCCCGCCGTCGCCATCAGGGTACTTCTCGGCTTTCGCATCTTTTCTCCTCGGGTTCGCATGCGGGTGCGTGGACAGGTGGAGCGGGACCACCCGTAGGGACGGGCAGAACGCATCTGACAACGATGTCTGTCGACTTTTGGGCGCGCTTGGTGAGCGCCGGGTGCACTGCGGCGCGGGTGGCACCGAGGGCAGGCTTCGCCGGAGTCGTGATGGTGGGGCTAGCGCCGGGCAACTGACGTCATCCAGCCGCGACTTCGGCCAGATGTGGCTCGAACGAGTCGTCGCCACACCATGAGGCACCGGGCGTTACATCCCTGTCAATAGCGGGTTCGCGATCCGTCCACCACGCACAAAACGCCTCGCAGAACTAAACCGCTAAACCTCCTGACCAGCGCCGCTATGAACCGAAAGATGTCACCCATCAACGGAAACAAGGATCGCGTTCCGATGGCTCAACCGCTACAACACCCGACGCCGACACTCCCACCTCGGGGGCGAACGCAACCCCCGATGATCACGCGGTGGCCGCACGCGTCCCAGCGCCTTCGAGAACACCTTCTACCGCACACCAACTACGCTGGCACGATCCGCATAACGCGTGTCCAGGATTCGGGGTCGAGGTCCCACATCTGCCTGACCCGCCCCCAACACCTCGCCGGCTCCACAACAGGGTGCGCTTGAGCCACGAAGGCCGTCCTGTGCCGTGTGCCGGCGGATGCCGTCGGCACACGGCATGAACGCGTCGCTCCCTCGGGCATGATTTCGCGCCTCCACAAACACGCATGGCGAGCCAGGCGGTGCGCTTGTTGCCGTCGATCAGCGCGTGGTTGCGGGCGACGGAGTGCAGCAGTGCCGCAGCCTTCTCGTGCAGCGTGGGATACAGCTCGGCCCCGAACACGTTCGTCCGGGGCCGCTCGATCGCCGACACCAGGAGACCCATGTCACGCACGCTGTGCTCGGTGCCGTTGACCGTACGGGCGATGGCCAGAATCTCGTCGATCTGGATGTAGCGCAGGTCCGTCACTTCAGGTAGTCCAGGATCTCCGCATCGCTGTCCATCAGCTCGGCGAGGACGTCATCGACCTTCAGCTCGGCCCGCTCCTGGGCGTTACGGATGGCCTCGATGGCAAGTTCCTGCTTACTGCGGCCCTCCCGACGGGCCCGCTCGGTGAGCTTCGCGTCAAGGTCCTCGGGGAGTCGAAGTGTCATCGCCATACAGGGATGATACCAGACTGGTATCAAGTGGCACGGTCGGGCCACGCTCGGCTCCGCGGAGCGTGGGACCAAGCAGCCGTGCGCATCGCTACCGCGGAGGCCCAAAGACTTCCATCGCGAGCGTCATCCGAGCGTCAAGAATCCCGCGAGAGCCACTTGAAGGCATCGCCGTTGCAAGCGCCTCGCTCACGAATTCGCAGGTCAGAGACCTTTCAGAGATCGATCTGTCCGCTCGAACCGCTGCACGGAGGGAAACAGGTCGAGCAAAGCGCAGGTCAGGAGCCCTTGCCCGCAGGTTCGAGGATCGCAACACACTCCACATGCGAAGTCATCGGAAAGATGTCAGTCCGAAGAGTGCACGGAAAATACCAGGTCAGAGTCGGTCTCTCCGGCCCATCGCCCAGCGTGCGGTCGCCCGGAGCGTCAAACGAGCGTCATGGCCGAGCCCCCCGATCAGGGGAGAACATGCTCCGACAACGCGCTCGCCCGGGAAACAGAGCGGGCCGTCTCATACCTCAGCGGTCCTGGCCGGCTCGGTCCTGCTCAGTTCGTACGCTTCGGCGAGAAGAAGGTAGCTGCTGGCGGTCCAGGTGTAGGCGCGGTCGCGCAGGCCGCTGCCGGTGAGAGCGTCGAAGTTCTCCGCGAAGCCGGAGGTCTCGCACAGCGCGCGGAAGCGGGCGCCGATGTCGTCGGCGAGGCGGACGTGCCCTGCGCGGCGCAGTCCGTCCTCGATGAGCACGGTGGAGGGGGCCCAGATCGGTCCGCGCCAGTAGCCGTCGGAGAGGTAGCACGGGGATGCTGGGTGCTCGGTCGCCAGGCCGTGCTCGGTCAGGTGTCCCTCCAGTCGGTGGGCCAGTGCGGTGCTGATGTCCTCGGGCAGGTGCTCCCCCAGGACGATCGGCATCAGGTCCAGGAGGCTGGAGCTGTCCCACGTGGTGCCGCCGTCGGCCGAGCGGGCGACGAACCGGCCGTCGACCCACAGCTCGTCGAACATCGCCGCCTGCGTACGGTCGGCTTCCCGGGTCCATCGGCAGGCGTCGTCGTGGCGGTCCAGCTTCTGCGCCAGGTCCGCCAGTGCGCGCAGTTGGAGGACGAGGAACGCGGCGAGATCGGCGGTGACGACGACGCGCTCGGGATCGAAGGTGGTGGCGTTGTCCCATCCGCTGTCGTTGCCGTGCTCATAGTGGGGCAGGGCCGCCCCCGGGGTGCGGCGTGCGGTGAGCCAGAACTCCGTCCAGCGGGAGAGTTTGTCGTACGCGTCGGCGAGCCGGGCCGGCTCGGCCCCTTCGGCGAGGCGGCGGCGCAGGTGGCCGAAGGCCCATCCGTGGATGGGGGGTTTGACGAAGTTGTGCAGTACTTCGGAGTGGGTGACGGAGTCAGGCAGGGCCCCGCTCTCGTCCTGGTGGTCGAAGGGCAGCGCGAACTGCTCCCAAGCGAGTTCCGGCGCTCCCGGAGCGAGGGCAAGGGCATTGAAGCAGTGGTCCCAGCTCCACACCTTGTCCATCCAGTGCTTGGACATGAGGACCGCGGTCCTGGTCACGAAGCCCTTCGGCCGGACGGTCGCGGACCACAGCACATAGGCCGCGAGTTCGGCAGCCGGGGTGTCGGCCGAGCGCCACGGCGCGACGGCGTCGCAGAAGGTCGTGAACGCGGCGCGGGCGGCGTCCACGACCTGGTCGAAGGTCCCCGGGGAGACGTAGGGGCGGCGGGCGGTCTCGTACTCCTCGACTGCGATCTCCCAGTCCCCGCCGTCGGCGGCGCCGATCGTGACGCCGCGGTCGGCGCTGCCGAGGGTCTGCGGCCCGGCAGTCCGGGCCACGGCCGCCGACAGGAGGGTGATCCGGTAGCGTCGGCCGGTCTCGTAGGAGGTGAAGACGTACGCGTCGGCATGCGGCTCCCGGTAGAAGTACGTGCCGCTGAACGGGGTCAGGTCCCGCGCCGCCGCGAGGACGCGCAGGCTCAGGCCGCTGCCGCGTAGCCGTACGGTGTCGGGCGACTCGTAGGCGAGGTCGACGCGCCCTGCGTGACCGATCCAGCTGAGCCGGTCGGGGGCCGCCTCGATCCGGGTCGAGGCGCGCCCGCCCGTCGCGTCCGTAGGCGTCAGGCTCAGGACGGCGTGCATACCGGTCTGGTGGGAGACGAGGTGGAGGTCGTCGGCTCGCGTGTTCTCCGCCACCACGGGCGAGATGCCGAACCAGGAGCCATAGGTGCTGAACGGGATGTCGTGGACGGAGAAAGCCGGGCCGGGTCGGGCGGCGGTCATGAAGGGGACTCGTTTCTCGAACAGGGGGCGGGGGCCTTCCCGCACGGGGACGGTGGTTCCCTCGGGGAGCGGAAGGCGGTGTTGCTTCGGGATTTCAGTCCTTGACCGCGCCCGCGGTGACGCCCGCGGCCACGTAGCGCTGGGCCAGGACGAGGATGACGGCGGCCGGTACCGAGGCGACGACGGCGGTGGCCATGATGGCGTTCCACTCCTGATTGTTGTTGCCGATGTAGTGGTAGATGCCGAGGGTGATGGGCTCGTGGGTACCGCCGCTGACCAGGGTGCTGGCGAAGATGAAGTCCGACCAGGACCACAGGAACGTGAACAGGGACACCGTGACCACCGCGTTGCGGCTCATCGGCAGGACGATGGACCAGAAGGTGCGCAGGGCGCCGGCTCCGTCCATGGTGGCCGCCTGGATCAGTTCGCGGGGGAGGCCGGACATGAAGGCGGTGAAGATGAGCACGGCGAACGGCACGGCCAGGGTGGAGTCCGCGATGATCAGGCCAGGGACGGACTGGAGCATCCCGAGGCTGAGATAGACGGCGTAGAAGCCCATCGCCATGATGATGCCGGGGATCATCTGGGCGGCCAGCAGCACGAAGGACAGGATGCCGCCGCCGCGGGGACGCAGCTTGGCCAGGGCGTAACCTGCGGGCGCGGCGAGGGCCACGGTGAGCGCCACGGTCGCCAGGCCGATGACGAGGCTGGTGGCGAGGTAGGGCAGTTGCTCCTCGATGACCCTGCGGTAGCCGTCCAGCGTGCCCCGCACGGGGAACAGGTCCGGCGGGCTCTTGCGCATGGCCTGGTCGCGGGTGAAGGAGACGTTGAGCATCCAGTAGACGGGGAAGAGCATGACCGCGGTGAGTGCGGTGCCCAGGGCCGTCTTCCACCAGTGGCTTCGGCTGCGACGCGGTCGGGGGGTGAGCGTGGCGGTCATGGGGCGTGCTGCTTTCGCTGGGCCTTCAGGTAGATCAGGCCGAACACCAGGGCGGTGACGACGAGGAGGTTGCCGACGGCCGCACCGGGTCCGAAGGCGGGCAGCGCGTTGCCGAAGCCGAGTTGGTAGGACCAGGTGGCGAGGGTGGTGGACGAGTCCGCCGGGCCGCCCCTGGTCATGATCCAGATGATGTCGAAGACCTTGAGCGTGTAGACCAGCCCGAGGAGCAGCGTGATCGCGGAGACCGGTCGCAGCAGGGGGAAGGTGATGCGCCAGAAGCGCTGCCAGGCGTTCGCACCGTCGAGGGCGGCCGCCTCGTACAGCGAGTTGGGAATCGACTGCAGGCCGCTGTGGAGGACGACCAGGTTGAACGGGACGCCGATCCAGACGTTGGCGATGATCACCGAGACCAATGACCACGACGGTGAGGTCAGCCAGCTCACCGGGCCGATGCCGACGGTATGCAGGGCCGCGTTCACGATGCCGGAGTCGCTGTTGAGCATCCACGACCAGGTCGACGCCGAAACGATGAGCGGCAGCAGCCACGGCACCAGGAACAGGGCGCGCAGGGTCGCCGACAACCGGAAGTGCTGGTTGAAGAAGACCGCGAGGGCCAGTCCGATGGCGTACTGGAAGACCAGGCACACGGCGGTGAACAGCGCGGTGTGCAGGAGGGCCGGCGCGAAGGTCGGGTCCTCGAAGACGGTCAGGTAGTTCGCCAGGCCCGTGAACGGCGCGTCTCCCTGGACGAAGGAGCGGACCGTGTAGTGGCGCAGGCTCAGATCGATGTTGCGGTAGAGCGGATAGGCGTAGAAGAGGACGAGGTAGAGCGTCACCGGGGCGAGGAAGCCCCAGGCGGCCCATCGCGGGGAGGACGGACGGCGTCGCGCTCGTGAGGAGAGTGGGGCGGTACCGGCCGCCCCGTTCCGGACACGTGCGGGCCGGCGGTCCGGCAGCTGTGTCGTGTGAGTCATCTGCGCACCGGGTTTCTGGACTGCTGGACGCACCGGGATTCCGGATTACTTGACCGCGGACTGAGCCTCGCCCAGCGCGTCCTTCGGCGACTGCGCCCCGCTGAGTGCGGACTGGACCGCCTTCCACAACTGTTCGGAGATCTGCGGGTACGCGGTGCCCAGGTCGTCGCTCGTGCGCCCCTTGGCTGCCTTGACGGATTCGATCCAGGGCTTCAGAGCGGGGTTCGCCGCCGCCTGCTTGCCCTGCACCTCGCCGGTCGGCGCCACGTACGACAGGGTGGTGGCGGTGGTGTTGAGGTTCTCGGTGCTGGTCAGGCAGGACACCAGCTTCTTGGCGACGGCGTAGCGACCGGGGTCTCCCTGGACCGGCACAGTGACGAACTCCCCGCCGGTGGGCGCGGCCGCGTTGCCTCCCCGGGCGGCGGGAAGGGGGAGGACGCCGTAGTCGAAGCCTGCCTTCTCCGCGTTGGCGAGCTGCCAGGTGCCGTTCTCGGCGAAGGCGTAGTCGCCGCTCGCGAACTCCTGCCAACTGGTGGTCTGGGTGTTGTTGATGACGGAGTTGGGCGCGTACCCCTTCTTCAGCCATCCCTGCCACAAGGACAGCGCGGCGGTCGCCTCGGGGGAGTCCAGGGCGGTCAGCTTCGCGCCCGCTCCCCAGAACCACGGCAGGAACTGGAAGCTGCCCTCCTCCGTGCCGATGGCCGAGAAGGTGATGCCCTTCTTCCCGGCCTGCTTGACCTTCTCCAGGGCTGCCGTCAACGACTCCCAGTCCTTGACGGAGGAGACCTCCACGCCGGCCTTCTTCAGCACGTCCTTGTTGTAGTACAGGGCCAGGGTGTTGGCGCCGATCGGTGTGCCGTACGTCTTGCCGCCCGACTGACCGGCCGCCAGTAGGTTGCCGTCCACCGCGGAGGTGTCGAGCTGGTTCTCGTCGGTCGTGGTCAGCACGCCTGCCTCGGCGAGGGTCGACACCACGGGGTTGTCGACGATGAGGACGTCCGCCGAGTTGTCCTGCTGTGCCGCCAGCAGTGCCTTGTTGGAGAGGTCGCTCGTGTCGAAGACCGTCCGCTTGACCGTCACACCGGCATTGGTACCGCATTCGTCCAGCAGCTTCGCCCAGACGGACTTCTTGTCGAACTGCGGGTAGGGGTCCCAGACGGTGTACGTGCCGTCGTCGGCGGTCGCACCGCCCGAATCGGCGGAGCAGGCGGTGCCGGTCACGGTGACCAGGGTCGACAGAGCCACCGCCGCGGTAAGGCGGCGGCCGGAGAATCTGCGCATGACGGTTCCTTAGTTCTTGGCACTGATGAGCTCATGGCACGGGTGCGCTCGGAGGCGACTTAGGAGGTACGAGGGCATGCGGAGCAGCCACGGGCAGCGGGACGGAGCACCGTGGGGCGAAGCGTGGGCGAGGGTGGCGGGGCGGTGTCAGAACCGGGGCGCGGGGGCCTGGTCCTCGGCCCTCAGGGTCATGCCTGCGGGCCCGGTACTGGCCCGCAGGGAGATCGGCGGCACGAGGAGGTGGTGGCGGGGCGGGGCGTCCGGCTGATCGAGGCGTTCCATGAGGAGTTCGACAGCACGCCGGCCCATCTCCTCCGCCGGCACGTCCGCCGCGGTGAGCTGGGGGGTCACCGTCTCGGCCCATCGACCGGCCACTACTCCAGTCACCGAGAAGTCGCGTGGCACGTGCCGATCCGCTTGAGCGAGCCCCCGGTAGATACCGCCGAGAGCCGCCTCGTTCAACGTGACCAGGGCGGTCGTCTCCGGCTCGTCGTGCAGGATCTGTTCCAGGCACGCCTGGCCCGATGCGGCGTCGTCGCCGCAGCAGTACGTCCGCACCTTCAGCCCGCGCTCGGCGGCGGCCTTGGTGAACCCTTCCAGCCCGCGGCGGGCGGACTCGTACCCGGCGCGCAGCAGGTTCTCGGGCCGGTTGACGAAGGCGATCGTGTGGTGGCCGAGGTCCGCGAGATGGCGCACGCACGCCGCGGCCAGCGCGGTGTGGTCCAGCCCGACCCACCAGCCGCCCTCCGGGCGGGCGGTGCGGCCGATGGCGACACAGGGGAAGTCCAGCGCGGTCAGGTGATCGACCCGGTCGTCCTCCAGCCTGATCTCCATGAGGATGGCGCCGTCCACCCGCCGCTCCCCCAGCAGACGTTGGAACGAGCGGTCGCTGTCCACACCGCTCGGTGACAGCAGGACGTCGTAGTCGTGCGTCGCTGCGGCCTCCACCACGCTGCCGATGAAGTCCAGCTGCATCCCGGTGTAGTGGTTTCCCGCCGGTGGAAAGACGAGGCCGATCGTGCTGGTCCGCCCGTTGGCGAGCGCCCGGGCGCTGGCATTGGGCTGGTACCCGAGCTCGTCGATGACCCGCTGGATCTTCCGACGCGTGGCGTCGGACACGGAGCGCTTGCCGCTGAGCGCGTAAGACACGGTGCTTCGTGAGACACCGGCCCGCTTGGCGATTTCACCGATGTTCACGGCGACTCCTTTGGTGAACCGGCGCGCTGCACGCGGTGCGACAGCGCCACCCGCCCATGAGAGCTGGAGAGGGAAAAGAAAGACGTCCGGATCGTCGAACCGGTTCGCTTGGTAGGAAGGTAGGGAGCACTCAGCCGACTGTCAACACTTCGTACAGGATGACCTCGACGAGCCCTCGAACAGCAACTGTGACCGACGGTCAACTCCCTGGAGCACGCGTATTGCCCGGTCGATTTGCCGGTGCTAGCTTCTCTCGAACCGGTTCGATCCGGGCCCCAGCATCAGGCCATTGCCCACGGCGGCGGGCACCCCGAAGCACCCCTCGAAGTATCCCCTTTTCGTGCCGCTCTCGCAGCAGTGGAGGTTCGAACCGGTTCGCTTCTCCCCCACCTCGACGCACAGACCCCTGGAGGCGCTCAGTGCGAAGAACAAAAGCGATGGCAGCGAGTGTCGCGGCAACGGCGGTCCTGGCCGCCCTGATCGCCGGCCCCACATCCGCAACGGCACAGACCGCGCTGCCGGAACGACTCGTCATCGACCTCGCCACCGACACCGGTGCCTTCCACGGCGGTGCCGCCGGATCCCTGTACGGGATTTACGGCGACGGCGTGCCGAGCCGCAACCTCATCGAGGGCATGCATCTGCGGACGGTTTCCACGAAGGCGCAGGACGGACCGCAGCATCCGGGAGCGGACGCGTTGGAGATACTGCCGCCGTTCGTGGACGCGCGCGGCAAGGACCTCTACATCTACATGACCGACATCTACCGCGGCTTCCCCTACCAGTGGCCGGGCGCCAACGGTCCCGCCCGGCTCGCGGACTTTAAGGAGAAGATCACCAAACAGGTCCGCCAGGTCAAGACCATGGGCGCCTACCAGAACCACGTCGTGTACGTGCCGTTCAACGAGCCCGAGGGGAACATGTTCGGCACGGGGCCCTGGAGCTACGACAACGTCAACTGGCTGAACCGGCCGGAGCAGTTCTTCGCCGCGTGGAAGGAGGTCTATCACCTGATCAAGGGCCTCCACCCCGACGCGCGCATCGCGGGCCCCAACACCTCGCAACTCTTCGACCAGGTCAAGGGATTCCTCGCCTACGCCAAGGCAAACAACGTGGTTCCGGACGTGATGACGTGGCACGAGCTGTCGTCGCCCGCCGCCGTCCGCACGAGTGTGGCCAAGTACCGGACCTGGGAGAAGGAGACGGGGATCGGCCCGCTGCCGATCAACGTCAACGAGTACGGTCACAACTACCATCTCTCGGTTCCCGGCCAGGTCGTCCAGTGGGTCTCCGCCATCGAGGAGTCGAAGATCGACGCCGATCTGGCGTACTGGAACATAGACGGCAACCTCAACGACTCCGCCGTCGAGGCCAACAAGGGCAACGGCCAGTGGTGGCTGTTCAACGCGTACGGCCAGATGTCCGGCCGCACGGTGAAGGTGACCGCCCCGCATCCGAACGCGCAGTACACACTCCAGGGCGTGGCGACCCTCGACACGGGCAAGCGGCAGTCACGGGCGATCTTCGGCGGCAAGAGCGGGGACGCGGACGTCGTCTTCCGCAACGTCGACCCCAAGCTGTTCGGAACGACCGTGCACGCCACCGTGCAGGAGATCCCATGGACCGGGCAGGTCGGCGACTCGGCGCAGCCCTTGCGGCTGGCGGACCGGAAGGCCGAGGTCGGCGCGGACGGCTCGGTGACCCTGCCGATGCGGGACATGAACGAGATGTCGGCCTACCAGGTCATCCTCTCCCCCGGCGCCGCAGCCGGCGCACCGGCCGTGCCCTCGGTGAGCTGGCGCAAGATGTACGAGGCGGAGAACGCCACGTACACCGGCAGCGGCTACTCCAGGAACGGCCCGGAGGGAACGCCCCAGGACGTCGGTAAGTTCGCCACCTCCGGGACGTACAACGTGGGCGGTCTGCGCACCGGCTCCAACGGGGTCCTCGCCTTCGACGTCGATGTCCCCCAGGACGGCACGTACGACCTGAACGTCTTCGCCAACTCCTACAACCAGTACGGCCTGGTGCAGGAGCAGGGCCCGACCAACGTCTTCCTGCGCGTCGACGGCAAGGACCCGCAAGAGCTTCGGCTGCCACTGGGTTACAAGTGGGTGGTGTGGGGCCACACCGACACCACGGTGCGGCTGACCGCCGGCCGGCACCGGATCACGCTCGCCGCTCAGGACCCCGAGCTCGGTGCCACCAAGGGTGACGCCATCATCGACAAGCTGGACCTCAGCCTGCGCGACGCGGTCGTACGGCCGGCCGTGTACGAGGCCGAGTACGCCACGGTCAACGGGACCCAGCCCGTCTACACCCACGCAGGCGTCTCCGGACCGGGCACGGTACCGCTGGGCAACGGCGCCTCCACGACGTTCTGGGTCCACTCCCCCGCCGACGGCGAGGCCACTGTCTCCGTCGACCACCTGGGCGGCGGACTGGCGAGCCTGGCCGTCAACGGCGAAAAGGCGAACACGCCTGCCGTCGGAGGCACGGGGAAGGGTACGAACACGGTCAAACTCTTCCTGTCCGGCGGCATCAACAAGATCACCCTGACCGGTACGTCGGGTGCGCCGGTCCTCGACCGGCTGCGGGTCACGAAGTCGCATGGCACGCTGAAGCCCGGCGTCTACCAGGCCGAGAACGGTTCCGTGACCGGCGCGGCCAAGGTGACCACCGCTCGCACCTTTGCCGCCGGCCGCCAAGCCGTCACCGACATCGGTAAGGGAAAGGCCAACGCGCTCACCCTCGACGTGACGGCCGCCAGGGCCGGTCGGCACGCGTTGACCATCCGCTACTCCAACGCCGAACAGGCACCCGCCACTCACTACAACCCCGACCCTGTCGCCCGCCACGCGGACCTGTCCGTCAACGGTGCGGCGAGCCGCCGCGTGCTGTTCCCGACCACCTTCCACTTCAACAACTTCTGGGAACTGTCCGTCCCGGTCACACTCAGGCAGGGCACTAACCGGCTGTCGTTCACCGCTGACGAACTGCCCGACTTCGACGGGGACACCTACAACCAGCACGACCAGCGATCCCCGTACGCACCGGTGATCGACCAGGTCGCCGTCACGCCACTGTCATCCCCGTAGTTCCATCCCACAACCGTTGAGGCGGGGCTGCCGACTCCATGGCGCCCCGTCTCGGCGTCGGCCGTGTCGACTCGCCGCAGGGCTGGTGACAGCCTCCCATTCCGATGCTGCACGAATGCGGGAGTTGATGCGCACGGCCTACTACGGCTGAGCACGGGGCGGTCATCTCCGCGCGGAAGCTGCTGCCATGCTCCTCCCTGCCAGCCCTCGCAGAGGACCACCCGCAGGCACGATCACCGTTCAGCGCGGCTCGCGATCCGGGCCGGGAGCGGCCGGAGGAACTGCTCCCGGCCCACCGTCGGATTCGGTGCGGCGCGTTCAGGTCGGAGCGGCGTGAGGCTTGGGCTCCGAAGCCTTTCAGCCCGTGGTGGGGCCGGCCCAGTTCGTGGGGACGTGACCGAGGCGGACCCGTTGCGGGTGGTCGCCGACGGGGATGGAGGTGACCTTCTTACCGGTGGCGAAGTCGATCGCCGTCAACCTGGTCGGTGCCGCTCTCAGACACCACGCAGTGCTTGCCGTCTCCGCTGACGGTGGCCCAGTACGGCTTCGAGGCGGTGACGAGCGGACCCTCCTGAAGGGTCTCGCGGGTCACGACGGTGACGTAGTCATCCATGGTCCCGGCGATGCAGAGCTTGTCACCCTGAGGGCTCATGGACATGCCGTGGTGGCGGGAATCGTTGACGTAGGTGGTGCGTTCATCGCTGGTGTCCGGGTTCTTCGGCAGCGTCTTCACCCTGATGATCTTGTCGTTGTGCACGTCGTACTCGACGAAGCGGCTGGGCGGTTCGGCGCTGGCCGGAACCGCGTGCGCCACCTGCCACCGGCCTCCCTGCCCGCCAGGAGGCCGGCCACGCGACGTCGTCGATCGCCAGCCACGGCGCGGCGGCGACGGCAGTCGGCGTGAGCCCCGTAAACGCCTTCACTTCGCGGTGCAGATGGGACTGGTCGGCGTAACCGCTCTCGGCCGCGACACCGGCGGGAGGGACACCCGCCGCGAGCAGATGGGCCGCATGGTCGAACCGCACCAACTGGGCGGCCCGCTTGGGGGTGACGCCGAGCTGCACCCGGAAACGCGCCCACAAACGCTTGCGGCTCCAGCCGACCTCGTCCGCCAGGCCGTCGATACGCATCCGGCCCCTGCTGGCGACCGTCCGCCTCCAGATGTGGACGACCTCCGGATCGACCCGCAGGCCGTCCCCGATCCGCCGGCGGACGGCGTCCGCCGCCATCGCGAACCGCTCGTCCCACGATCCGGCTGTACGCAGCCGCTCCTCGAAGCGCCCGGCGTCGCGCCCCCAGACGTCCGCCAAGGACACCACGCTCCCGCTGCCCCCGGCCGACGAGCCGAGCACTGCGGCCGCCACACCCGGCTGCAGCCGGATCTGCAGGCACTCGCCCACCAGGCCGGACGCCCGCAGCTCCCCGGGGGCCAGGCCGATCACGACACTGCCGCGTCCGTGTCGCCCCTGCGTGTCGTAGACCAGGCCGTCATCGTCGCTCAGATCGATGAGCAAGGTGACGGACGGATGCGCGACCATCGCGATGTCGACGGGCGCGGGGACAGGGTGGCGGAATCCGGCCATGCTGATGCCCGGCAGCCGGTCCGAAGGCTCCGGTACTGCGATGTCAACGCCCGACCACGCGGGTGGCACGCCCTGCGACAACACGGCGCCAGTCTAGGCCGGGCCTGCGGGCGGGGTTCCGGCGCACAGGGTCGCGAAGTCCAGCAGCAGCCGGCCCACCGGCTCGGGCGCTTCCAGCATGGGCATGTGCCCAACGCCCGGCAGCATCTCGACCCGCACGCCCGGCACGACGTCGTACTGGCGCGCCGACGCCGGATCCCACCGGGGATCGGCGGCGCCGAAGACCACGAGCACCGGGAGCCGGAGTGCGGCGAGCCGCTCGGGCACGGACTGCTCGGCGAGGTACGCGGTGTTCTCGCGCAGCACCTTGCGGAACGCGCGGTACGTGGTGCTCCGGGCGTCGGCGATCATGCCGGGCGGAATGGGCGCAGGTCCGGCGAGCGTGGCGCCGACGCCTTTGCGGATCATCGCATCCGAACGCCGCCACCACAGCAGCGGTCCGAAGGGCGGTGCCAGCATCACGCGGAGGATGGCCGGCTGCGGCAGGAGCGCGTCGAGGTGCGGGCCGGTGCTGATCATCGCCAGCGAACCCACCAGGTCGGGGCGCTGCTCCGCGAGCGCGGTGGCGACGTATCCGCCGCTGGAGTGGCCGGCCACGGTGACGGCGCGCAGCCCGAGTTCGTCGAGCAGCGCCGCCACGCGGCCCGCCTGCGCCGGAACGTCGTAGGACGTGGCGCGCGGGGACTGGCCGCAGCCCGGGAGGTCTATCCGGACGACATGATGACGGGCGGCGAGGGCCGGGACCACCGGCCCCCAGGAGGCGCTCGAGGCTCCAGATCCGTGGATGAGCAGCAGTGGCGGCGCGTCCTGCGGTCCGTCACGGTCCACATGCATCGGCTGCACGTGCTGTGCGTCGTGGGTGTTCATGGAGCGATGGTGCGGGAGGCGGCGGCTGCCGGTCTTGTACGAATGTCGCCAACGGCCCGCGGCGGGCGCGCGCCGCATCTGCACGGCAAGGAGGCCATCCGTACCACGGCGGGCTTCCTCGGTCGACTCTGAGAATACGACGCCGGAACGCTGGATCGCGTGGCCGTCGGCGCCGGCGAACGGTTGTCGACATCGGCGGCGGGCCGAGCTGTCCCTCCCGGTAGGTGTGACAGTTCCTCAGGACACCTGACCAGTCCAGCAGCTCACCTGACGCCCCACCAGAAGGAGCGTCAGGTGGGCGTCAGGATGCTCTGTCAGCACCATGCCACCGCCCGAAACCGGAGTGGCACGCGCCGCGCACGCCCTCTGGACCTGTAGGTCAGCGGCCTTTTCGAGAGGCTCAAGGAGCATCACGCACGCCACATGATGCGCCTACGGAAACAGGACGGCACGAGCCGCCCCCAACCTGGAAAACCGGAGAAAAGCAGGTCAGACACCCTTTGCTGCGGGCTCCAGAATCGCGACGCACTCGACATGCGACGTCGTTGGAAAGGTGTCTGCCTGAGTAGGCCACAGAAAAGGCCAGGTCAGAAGCGCATTCTCGGCTTGAAGGGGGGCCCAGAGCGTCAAACGAGCGTCACGGCGGTCAGTGCCGGGGCGGTCTCGGGCCACCCCGGCCTCGCGGGCGAGCGAGCGGGATCCTTCGGGATGGTCCGGTTGCCGCAGTCTGTTCAGCCCTGAGCAGCACGGAGGAGATCGCGCGGTCTACCAGGATTCCTGGTCTCGCCTGGACACGCCCCACTCTCGTCGGCGCAACAGGTCCTCCGCCCACCACCCCCGTCGACACCGGACCGCCGGTCACCTTCCTGATGTGGCCGCCCATTGCCGCCATCCGCGCAACTCGACGCAGGGACCGCATACGACCTCATACATGAGCTGACGCCCTATCAAAGCGCACGTCCCATGAGCGTCAGGGCCGCCTTGCGCGGACCCTGTGAAGACCTGGGGCAACACTCGCCCGCCTTCCCTGCCCGGATGGGAACCGCAGGTGTCGAGCACGCCCTGCCAGGCCCGAGCAACCCACGAAAACCGCAGGTCAGATCCCCTTTGCAGTAAACTCAAGAATCGCCACGTACTCCACATGAGGCGCCCTTGCCTCGTCGAACGTCAGGAAACGGGGAACCAGGTCGCGAGGCGCTTGGCGATCGCCGGTACATCGACGTTGTCCTGCGCGACTTCCTCGACGAACGGGCCGGCCACGGAAACGGGGGGCGGGACGGTACTCACGCTGACGCCGTTGAACCGCAGGAAGACACGCATGGCGAGCCAGGCGGTGCGCTTGTTGCCGTCGATCAGCGCGTGGTTGCGGGCGACGGAGTGCAGCAGTGCCGCAGCCTTCTCGTGCAGCGTGGGATACAGCTCGGCCCCGAACACGTTCGTCCGGGGCCGCTCGATCGCCGACACCAGGAGACCCATGTCACGCACGCTGTGCTCGGTGCCGTTGACCGTACGGGCGATGGCCAGAATCTCGTCGATCTGGATGTAGCGCAGGTCCGTCACTTCAGGTAGTCCAGGATCTCCGCATCGCTGTCCATCAGCTCGGCGAGGACGTCATCGACCTTCAGCTCGGCCCGCTCCTGGGCGTTACGGATGGCCTCGATGGCAAGTTCCTGCTTACTGCGGCCCTCCCGACGGGCCCGCTCGGTGAGCTTCGCGTCAAGGTCCTCGGGGAGTCGAAGTGTCATCGCCATACAGGGATGATACCAGACTGGTATCAAGTGGCACGGTCGGGCCACGCTCGGCTCCGCGGAGCGTGGGACCAAGCAGCCGTGCGCATCGCTACCGCGGAGGCCCAAAGACTTCCATCGCGAGCGTCATCCGAGCGTCAAGAATCCCGCGAGAGCCACTTGAAGGCATCGCCGTTGCAAGCGCCTCGCTCACGAATTCGCAGGTCAGAGAGCTCTCGGAGATCGATCTGTCCGCTCGAACCGCTCCACGGAGGGAAACAGGTCGAGCAACCCACCCGGACATCAAAAGCGCAGGTCAGGAGCCCTTGCCCGCAGGCTCGAGGATCGCAACACACTCCACATGCGAAGTCATCGGAAAGATGTCGGCTGCAGCGAGGCCCGGAAAAGTGCAGGTCGGAGCCCATTGAGCGGCCAGCTCTACCGTCCGCGGGCGTCCGGAGCGTCAAACGAGCGTCATGGCCAACAGCCCCACACCCCTCTTCAGGAGGGAGACCTGACCAGTTGCCCCCAACTCGATTGAGGGAACCGAGCAGCCTGGAGTTGCTGTGGGCTCGAGCGCCAAGGGCCCCTGAGCTACTCACTGGCCTGGTCCGGGCTGGGCGTCAGAGGGCTGCGCTCGGCGTCAGATGTACGGAGGCTCGATACGCGCGTGGCGCCAGGGGAGCAGAGCGGGACCAGCACGGCGTGACAGATGACGTGCTCCGTTCGTTGTTCTGATGAATCGATGTCGGAGCGTATGTAGTCCTGCCTGCGCACCTCTATATATGAGCGAGGGAAGCCTGTGCGTTTGTGGCGGCGGTGTCTGGATGCGGCAGGAGTGGAAGAGGGGCGGCTGCGGGCCGACTACGGTCACGTTGCGCGGTTCCTCATGCGTAGTGATCCAGCGGCTTACGCAGCTGCTCGGGTTCTGGCGCCGGCGGCTTCCCAGCCGCATCTGCTCGCCGGTTTCGCGTTCGCGTCCTTCACCGACGACGTGTGTGATTCGGGCGCCCTTGAGGAGCGCAGGCGACGCTTCGACTGGTGGGTGGGCCTGGTGCGGACGGGGCTGGACACCGGCCGGGTGGAGCACCCGTTACTCCGGGCTTTCCTGCACACTTCCGAAGAGTGCGGTCTGCCGCGGCGATGGGTCGAGTCCTATCTGGAGGGTACGCAGATCGATCTGGGCTTCCCTGGCTTCGTCAACGAATCCGACTACCAGGCGTATATCGATCAGCTCACCTGGCCGTTCGCCATGCTCACCACCGGCCTGGTGCAGCCAGGTGGTGAGGACGAGCAGTTCGCCAGCTCCTGTCGGCTGCTCGCCGACGGGTGCCAGCGCACCGATTTCCTCGCCGACCTGGCGGAGGATCTGCGGGGCGGAAACCTCTACCTGCCTACCGACGACCTTCAGCGGCACGGCGTGACGCGTGGCGATCTCGAGCAGGGCCGGGACACTCCTGGTGTCCGCGCGCTGATCTCAGCGACTGCGGACACGGCGCATGCCACGCTCGAAGAGGCGAGCCGAATCGTCGACGAAGTCGCGGAGCCCCATCGTCCGTTGGTGCGCTGTGTATTGCGTCTGCACCACCAGCGGCTTCGGGCCATCGCTGCGCGGGGTGCCGATGTCGCGCGCGGCCCCCTGCGGGACCGGCCGGTGGCATGTCTGCGTCTGCTGGTTCAGGAGCGCCGGTCTGTTGTGGAGCGGGCGTGATTCAGCGCCGTTCCTGTCGTTGTTGATGCATGCAGATCAAATGCTTGACGTGGCGCTGCAGGCGGCGCGGGCTGTTGCGGAATCCGGGCGTACCGGCCGGGCGAAGCTCCCGGGTTCAGCTTTCCGTCGGCCAGGCGGGTCAGCTTGCGGACCAGGTAGGAGGAGTCGGCCTGTGACGTCGCCTGTCATCGGGATCCAGGAAGAAATCGACCTGTCGGCGGTACGCGAGCGAGTCGATGCGGTATTGCGGGATTTCTTGGACGAAAAGATCCGCTCGGCGGGTGGGCGGAACCTTCCACCGGAGGTGGTGGACACGCTGCGGTCCTTCCTGACTGCCGGCGGCAAACGCATCCGTGCTCTGCTGTGTGTGGTGGGCTGGCATGCCGCCGGCGGCCGTGGGGACACGGAGTCGGCCGTGCGGGTGGCCGCGTCGCTGGAGCTGTTCGTGGCCTTCGCCCTCATCCACGACGACATCATGGACGACTCGGTCAGCCGCCGGGGCCGCCCCGCCGTTCACCGGGCCCTGCGCCCCCGCCTGGTTCCGTCGCAGCGCGCGGAGCGGCTCGGTGCGGGTGGCGCCCTACTGGTGGGCAACCTTGCCTTGATCTGGGCGCAGGAGCTGCTGCACACCGCTCAGCTGTCCTGCGAGAGGCGGCAAGCGGTGCACGCGTTGTACGACGCGATGCTGGAAGAGGTGATGTACGGCCAGTACCTGGACGTGATGGGCACCGGCCTGGACGCGGATGATGTCGAGGCGGCATTGAGGATCGTCCGCTACAAGACCGCTACCGCGACGGTCGAGAGACCCTTACAGCTGGGTGCTGCCGTCGCCGGGGCCGGCGCGGAGGTCCTGGATCGGTTCACCGACCTCGGGCTGCCGCTGGGTGAGGCTTTCCAGCTCCGGGATGATCTGCTGGACGTGTTCGGCAGCACGGACGGCGCGGGTGCTCCGGGACTGGGTGATCTGCGGGAAGGAAAGCGCACCGTGCTGCTGGCTCTGGGTATGCAGGCGGCCGGTCCCGAGCAGCGGCAGCGTCTTGGTGATCTGGTGGGCCGGTCTGACCTGGACGAGTGCGGGGCGGGCGAAGTGAGGACCATCCTGGAGTCGACGGAAGCGCGAAAACGAACAGAGGCCATGATCACTGCCCGTTATGATTACGTCGTGCAGGTGCTTGAGACGGCTGCGTTCCCGCCCGCCGCCTACCGCGCTTTGCATGGGCTGGCCGTTGCCGCCATCTCCTACAGTTCCTGAGCTCGGGGCCCCCGTCCCGACAGCCGCCGCGAAGGACCGGTACGTCGGCAGGCAGTGAAGCGCGCCGGTGTCTCACTCCGGGCTGCCGTCGGCGGTCTACGCCTGTCCTATGTCTTTTCGATCAGGAGGACCTCCCTGTGACTGATGCCGCTGTCCTGACCTCCCGGATCCGGACGCGTCTGGCCGGATACGAGAACCGCTTCAGCACGCTGTTCGAACAGTACTTCCACACTCTCGGCACTGATTTCGAGGTGCCCGCGTTCAGCGTGTTCACGCCCGAGTGCCTGCACCTGCTGCGGGACCTGTCGCTGCGTGGGGGGAAGCGGATGCGCGTGGCGCTGGTCCATGAAGCCGCCCGCCTGGTGACCACGGAGCCGGTCGAGGCAGTGGACGAAGCCGCGTTGAGCGTCGAGCTGCTACAGACGCACGGGCTGATCCACGACGACATCATCGACGACAGCCCCACTCGCCGGGACGGCCCCTCCACCTACTACGCCTACCGGCACAAGTTCCCCGACCACCCGCAGGCCGCCCTAGGACTTGCCATCCTTGCCGGCGATCTAGCGCTCGCCCTGTCCCTGCGGGTACTGCTGGAGTCCACAGCCCCCCCTGCGATCCGGCAGGCCATGGTCGAAGTGCAGACCAGGGCAGCTTCAGACACCTTCGTCGGCCAGATCATCGACCTTGAGCGCGACTTCTCCCCGGCCACGGAAGAGGAAGCGCTCCACTGTGTGGCCGACCACAAGACCGCTCGCTACTCGGTACTGGCCCCGATGCAGCTGGGGTTGCTTGCCGCAGGCGGGCACCCGGACCTCTTCGAGACGGAGCTGCGCCGCTACGCCCGGCTGGTGGGGATCGGCGGGCAGATGCGCGACGACTACCTCGACCTGTTCGGAGACCCACAGATCATGGGCAAGCCCGTGGGGGCCGACATCCGGAGCGGGCGGCGCAACTACACCGTCCATGCCATCCTCGCGGCCGCCACGGATGCCGAGAGGACCGTGGTGGAATCCGCGCTCGGTGACCCAAACTGCACCGAGGAGACCATCGCAGCCGTCCGCGACATCGCCGAGCGCCGCCGGGTGCCGGTGAAGATGCGCAGCGGCATGCAGCGCTACGCGGAACTGGCCTCGGCCGAGGCGGCCGACTGGCGCTCGAGGTGGCGCCCGGAGTCGGTCGCGTTCTTCGAGTACCTACCGCAGTGGGCCATGGAACGGATCCGATAGCGCCCGCCGGACACCGGCCGAAGAAGGACGCGCCTCATGTCCCAGGCACGACGCGCGTGACGAGAGCTCAGCGTGCCGCGGGCGGCCCCACGCGGTCGGCGGCAATCAAGGGAGACCAGGTACCCAGTCGGCTCCGAGCGGAGCATCTCACGGTATCTGAGCAGAGGCGGCGGCGCCCCTGGCGGTGTGCTGATCAGCCGCCCGAACGGCCGGTAGACGCTGCGTTCGGGTGCGTACGGCGAAGGCCGTCATGCCCAGCGCGGCCATACCAAGAGCCCAGCCGGCACCCAGCAACAAAGAGCTCCAGGGCACGGTCTGCAGCCCGCCGGCTGCGACGGAGGCTTGCACCGCGCCGTGGGCGGGGAGGTAGCGCACGACGGGGCTGTCGGCGTTCGGGTTGATCATCGGGTTCTGCAGCAGCAGGTCGATGGAGCTGGTCATGATGGCCAGGAACATCCCGGCGAGTTCACTGCGCAGCACGGCCGCGAGCCCGATGCCGAATGCTCCGTAGGTGAGGGCGCCGATGAACATGCCTGCGGCGAACACCATGGGCTGCGCCGGGTGCCAAAGCAGGTGGGTCCAGGCGGTGGCGTAGACAGCGACCACTGCGGCCACCACGACCAGCGTGGCGCATTTCGCCGCCGCCAGACAGGACCGCAGGTAGCCCGCCTGCACCAGACGCCGGTCGAACAAGGCGGAGCGGGCAGTAGCGATGAACATCATGAAAGCGATGACCAAGGTCAGAGCCTGCAGTGCCCCGGTGATCTGGGTCAGGACGTTGGCGTCCATGACCAGCCAACGGTCCACCGCGCGCACGTGGAACCGCAGCGGCGTCCGGGCCACCACCTCGAACGCCAGGGTCGTCCACAGCGGGACGAACAGCAGCACGATAAGCAGCGCCAACCGGTTGCGGGCCTGTTCGATGAGCGCGAACCGCAGCGCGGTCCCCAGGCAGGACCACCACCGCTTCACGAGTCCCACCCGCCGGCGCCGGCCTGATCGGCTTCATGGAGAACGCCTGCCTCCAGGCGGTACAGGATGTCCAGGCGGGAGGCATCGTAGGCGAGGTGGGAGACCACCAGCACCGCGCGCCCCCGGTCGCACAGGGTTCTGGCCAGGTCCCAGAAGCGCAGGTAGGTGTCCCAGTCGAAGCCCTGGTACGGCTCGTCCAGGAGCAGCACCTGCGGATCGTGCATCAAGGCCAGGACGAGGTTGAGCTTCTGCCGGGTCCCGCCACTGAGCGTTTCCACGCGCTGGTCCCGGTAGCCGGTGCAGTTCAGCTGCTCCAGCAGTTCGAAGGCCCGGTCGAGACGGTTCAGGCCATAGGCCGTCCGGAGGAAGAGCAGATGCTGCTCGACGGTGAACGCCCCGTGGAGCACCGCGTCCTGCGGACAGCTGCCCACCGTTCCCCGGAGCTCCGCCACACCACTGTCCGCGGCCAGGTCACCGGTGAGGATCCGCAGCAGCGTGCTCTTCCCGGCGCCGTTCTCACCCACCACACCCACCATCTGCCCTGGTAACAAGTCCAGAGATACCCCCCGTAGGACGGGGCGGTTCCGATAGCTCTTGTACACGTCCCTCATGCGCAGGCTCGGCCGGCACTCGGCCGTGGCGGAGGTATCTCCATACAGCGCACGCGCCTGGTGGCCGGCCGTTCGCATCACACGCGCCCCGTCTGCTCGATCATGGTCATATCCTGGCGCGGCTCGCGCCGCGGCCGGCATGTCACAGTCCTTTGCGTCGTTGACGGCCCTGGTAGTCCTCCAACGCTTCCTCCAGGGCAGACGCGTCGAAATCCGGCCACAGGACAGGAGAGAAGTACAGCTCTGAGTGCAGCGTCTGCCACGGCATGAAGCCCGACAGCCGGGTCTCCCCAGAGGTCCGGATCACCAGATCCGGATCGGGCAGGCCGGCGGTGTCGAGGTGCCGAGCCAGTTCCTCGGCGCTCAAGGGCTCCTGCCCTGGAAGGAGGTGACCGTCCGCGGCACGGCTGTCCACAAGCCTACGCACCGCACGAGTGATCTCATCCTGCCCGCCATAAGCGATGGCGAAGTTCACCAGCGGGCCCTGAACAGTACTGCTGCGGTGTGCATGGTCGTGCAGTTCTGCCGCCATGGGGGGCGGCAGAAGATTCAGATCGCCGAGGAACCCGATACGCCACTGCCCCGCAGAGGCGATGTGTCCCACGAACGCCGCGATTACGGGAAGCCCCTGGTACACCTCCGCGCGGGACCGGCTGAGATTGTCGATGGACGTCGTCCATAGCGTGAGGACTTCGATCCCGGTGCCCGTGCGGCATCGGTCGAGAAGTTCCAGCGTCCGCTCGCAGCCGCGTCGATGGCCCTCCAGGCTCGGGAGGCCCTTGTCCTCGGCCCAGCGCCGGTTGCCGTCGGGAATGACTGCCAGGTGACGAAGCGGGGGAACGACAGCAGGCGGATCGGCAAGGCTCGCCCCGGCGGCGAGCGGGAGGGCGCATTCAGCGTCCGCCGCAGAAACGATGGGGCTCCGCCCGCCCGAGGCGCCTACGCTCACCATGATCCACTCCTCGTCGGCACCCGGTCTCCAGGCCGACTGCGATTCCGTCTCGCCAGCCGTCTACCCGTACAACGACCGTTCCCTCCTGACGCAACGCCCGTCGAACACGGTCTGCGCCGCAGCCGGTGTACGTCGGAGTGACGCCGAACCTCCGCGGCGACCGCCAGGGATCAACCGGAGGGCGGGAGATCGATGTGGTTGGCGCGCACCTCTGCTGGCCCTCCCGGACCGCTTCACGATCCGGTCCATGGTCGAGCGCGGCACGGACACGCATCCGGCCCCTGCCTTGGCCTCAGCGGCTCCCGCTCCCGTGGGGTGGCGTCCGCCGCCGCGGTGTTCTGCCGGTCTGCTGTGCCGCATCCGGGCCGTGAGCGCGAGGGCGCTCAGGACGGCCGAGGTGACCAGCATCTGTCGTGACGCGGTGCGCACGTGGATACTCCTTGAACCCGGAACCCGGAACCCGGGCGGACGGGCCGTGAACCGATCGGGCCGGCGTGATTCAGAACCGCGGGAGCGGGCCGCTGCAGGTGGCGCGGCCGTACGTCCCGCTGGAGGTCGCGCGCTGGACATGCACGCCACGGACAGCGAGGGCGCAGGCCGCCTGGCCGCCCTGATCGCCAAGGACGATGGCCACGGTCGGATCCTTGCCAAGGGGGACCTGCACGGTCTTCTTCCACGGCAGGGCGGCGTCCTTGACGACGGTCGCTGAGCCGGACTCGCTGCGGGCGAGGTAGGAGATCTCGACGGTGCCCTTCCCTGTGACCTCGTACGTCACCTCGGCGGTCGGGACGGCGGGGGGGGGACGGCGGACTGCTCGTCGGTGGCGAACACGCCGTAGCCGACGAGGCCGCCGCACGCGAGCAGCACGGCGGCGGCAATGGCTACGCCTTGACGCCCTGCGCCCTGACTCCGACCGGAGTTCTGCTCACCCTTCTCACTTTCCTGCTGGTTGCTCCTTGTTTCCAGTTCCGCGATTTCTGAGGATTTGCTGGCCGGCATGCCGGATCCCGTCTTTCGATGGGTGCGCTGAAGTCGAACCGGGCGGTTATACACCACGGCGGAACAGCCGCGCCAACGACCGGAAGAAAGGGGCGAACCACTCGCCTTCAGGCCGTCATTCGTCCCTGAATGTCCGTGAGGTTGACGCCGCCCTGCCGACCTGACTAGAAATCACCACACCCCTGGCCAGGGGTGACATATGTTCACCCCGCAGTCGGCCCGAAATTTCGGGTCGGCATGATTGGCGTGCCCGTTTTCTCATGCAAGGGCCGCCCCAGAAAGGACATTGTGAAAGCAAGACTGGCAAGAATAATCTCCTGCCTTGTGGTGTCGGCGGTCGCAGGTACTGCGCTACCGCAGGTGGCTTACGCTGCCCCGGCACCCAATGAAGACGACGGAAACGGCATTGTCGACACGGTCAAGGGCTGGTTTCGGACGATGAAGAAAAGGAACTGGCCAAACCCCCGGTCGGGGGGAAGTACGAGATACCGGGCCGGGAAAAGCTTCCGAAGGCCGAGCGTGTCAGGGAGCTGAGCGACCGGCGCACCGCGCAGGCACGGTTCTGGGAGATGTCGGACGGGCGGGTGGAGGCCGAGCTGTCGGCGATCCCGGTTTCGTACAGGGCCGAAAAGTCCTGGAAATCGATCGACACTTCTGTCCGTGCGTCGGGCGCCAAGGGCTTCGACTTCGCCAACACCGCCAACTCCGGGCGGAGCTGGTTCGGTTCGGACCCGAAGAAGCTGATGCGCTTCGAGGCGCCGGACGGCCGCTCGGTCAGCCTGGGCCTGGAGGGCGGCAAGAAGGATCTCGCTCCTACCGCCAAGCGTGGCTACGCCGTCGCCTACACGGGCCTCAACCAGGTTCAGAAGGTGACGGAGTCGCTGTCCGGCGCGGAGAAGAAGACGACGTCGTACACGTACAACGCCAACGGGCAGTCGGAGACCGTCAGCCACCCCAGCCAGTTCTCCAAGTACACCTACGACCTGCGCGATCAGGTCAAGACGGTGTCTGTCGGCAAGTCCGCGGCAGACGCGGCTCCCAAGGCCACGTCGTACACGTACACCGACCATGGCCAGAAACTGAAGGAGACCAAGGACAACGGCAACACCGTCGACCACACCTACTACCTCAACGGTGCGCTGAAGTCGACGGCGGAGAAGAAGGCGAACGGCACGCTGGTCGCCTCCCACGCCTACGCCTACGCCTACGCCTATGACGCCAACGGCAACAAGGCACAAGACGCCGCGCGGAAGATGAACGCCGACAACCACGCGGCATACCTCGAATCCACGACCAACCACACCTATGATCCGGCCGACCGACTCATCAGGACGGGCAACGGCACCGGCACGGACACCTACGTTCACGACGACAACGCCAACGTCATCTCGCAGACGGTCAAGAACGTCACGACCGCCTACGAATACGACCGCAACCGGCTTCTCCGGGCCACCGCCGGCGGCTCGGCGGCCACCTACAGCTACGACCCCTTCGGCCGCCAGCAGTCGGTCGCCTCGGGCGGCAAGGTCATCGGGCGGAGCCTGTACGACGGCTTCGACCACGTCATCGAGTCCCAGAAGCTGGACGCCGACGGCGCTATGAAGTCGACGACGTTCACCTTCGACCCGCTGGACCGCACCGCGACGAAGACGGCGGCGGGCAAGACCACGGACTTCGCGTACCTGGGCCTGTCCGGCGAGGTCCTCGACGAGAAGGTGGCCGGCGAGCTGACCAAGTCCTACCAGTACAGCCCGTGGGGCGAGCGTCTGTCGCAGGTCAAGCACAGAACCGACGGCACGACGGAGGACGGCTACTACGGCTACAACAGCCACACCGACGTCGAGACGCTGACCGACAAGAACGGCGACACCAGGGCCACCTACGGCTACACCGCCTACGGCAGCAACGACGAACCCGAGTTCACCGGCATCGACAAGCCCGAGGCCGGAGACCCGACGAAGGAGGAGTACAACCCCTACCGCTTCAACGCGAAGCGCTGGGACTCGCAGTCGGGCGCGTACGACATGGGTTTCCGCGACTACGACCCAGGGCTCAACCGATTCACCACGCGGGACATGTACAACGGCGCCCTGGCCGACATGAGCCTGGGTTCGGACCCGTTCACCAGCAATCGCTATGCCTTCACCGGCGGCAACCCGGTGAGCGGTGTGGAACTCGACGGGCACCTTGTCTGGTTCGGTATTCCGGCCGTCTACTACGGATGGGCGGCGCTCTTCGGAACCGCCGCCGTAGCGTCGACTCCGCAAGGCCAGGAGAACCTGCAGAACGCCGGGCAAGCCATCGGCAGCATGCTGCGGCCGTCCGCGGATGACTCCGGATCCAGCGATTCCTCCGCCCGGTCACGTCCGGGTCCCACCCCCGCGCCGTCGGCAAATGGCGCGCCCAGACCACAGCCGCGGGGTACCGACAACAGCAACTTCTCCTGCAACCCGATGCCTCTGATCGACGGAGGACGGATCTACGGAGGCTTGGAGGAGTACACGAACCACACGGGGAGCAAGGGCTGCAGGGCGACCGGCGCCTTTGCATTCCTCACCAAGGCCGACCGCCGATCGCGCACCGGCGCGAATGGCATGCCGAAATACCCCGAATGCGAACCGTCTGTTTCGCCGGACGGAATGGGAGAGATC
The DNA here is from genome assembly GCF_040613515.1 of Streptomyces sp. NPDC006261. Taxonomy (NCBI): domain Bacteria; kingdom Bacillati; phylum Actinomycetota; class Actinomycetes; order Kitasatosporales; family Streptomycetaceae; genus Streptomyces; species Streptomyces sp. NPDC006261. Next base: position 150,045 of record NZ_JBEXSI010000002.1, on the reverse strand, counting down.
AAGGCAGGAGGAGGGGAGCCGCAAGCCGGCCACCTGATAGGTTATTGGGGCAAGGGAACCGGCCAGGACGTCCGAAACCTGGTGGCTCTGCACGGCAGCGCAAACAGAAGAATGGCCAGCAAGGTGGAGCACTTCGGGTGGACGGCCTTGAATAAGGGCAACACTCTATCCATATCGGTCACTCCCATATACGGAGACCCTCGTTCGGCTGTCCCTACGATCGTCCGGGTCGGAATGACCGCATACGGGCCTCCGGGCAGTATCGTGAACAGCTTCTCGTGCACAGCGATCAACTCCGGAACCGGAATCGGCTCGAAATGCTAGAAGGGACAACTCAGTGGCAACGCTTTCAGAGATCAAAGCCCTGTTGGGCGAGCCCCGGTTCAACTGGTCGGATCCAGCACCATGGATCGAATTGGAGCGGGAAATCGGTGCCGAATTCCCGGCAGACTTTCGCGAGATCGTGAACGCCTACGGTTCGATCGAGATCAATGGACAGCTGTATCTCAAACACCCCGCCAGCCACCTACTGCACGACCTCGGAAGATTCATCAGGGAGAATTTCGAGCTCTGGAGCGAGGAGGACATGGCAGAATTCCTGCCCAGTCCGGTAGGGACGAACCCCGGTGAGCTGATCCCGGCGGCGACGGCAACAACAGGGGAAGCGATATTCCTTCGCGTTCCCGATGATTCTTCTCCGTCCTGGCGCGTCGTCGTCCAGGAGTTCGACAGTCCGGCCTGGACTCTTTACGAGATGACTTTCAGCGAATGGCTGCTGGATTATCTCAAGGGGCGGGACGTGACGTTGTGCTCTCGCGACCGCGCGCCTGATGGCCCGTCCTGGGAATTCCTTCCCTGAAAAACGAACGCGGCGGCATCTGCTGTTTTGGCGAAAGGAGATTCTACCGCGTTCCGAAGCGTCGCATCGAACGCTTCGGGCGACCCTTTCCGCTGGTGGCTCGGATCCCCTTGCCGATCAACGGAACGACCAGCGGAGCCCTACCATCCATGGGTGGGGCTCCGCTGGGCTACGGGCGTTTTTCCAGCAAAGAGAGGGCGGCGACAGTGAACAACCCTTTCCATCTTGATCAGGTGGCAAGTTCGAGTGCGACGACGGCACGGACGACGGTGGCGATCCGGGTGGTGCCGCAGCGGAGACCGCGCAGGAGCCGCCAGCATCTGAGGGTGGCCGTGGCACGTTCGCCAAGGCTGCGGATCTTGGCGTGATCGCGGTTGTGACGCCGAGCGCGTCCGAAGCCCGGATCAGGCGTCCGGCCGGACCCGCGATGACCTGCACGTTCAGCCCGTGGTGCTTCTTCCTCCCCGAGCAGTACGGGCGGTCAGCGGCAATGCAGTCGAATCGAACATGCGTCCAGCAGCTCACCCCCGTGACGGACTACTGGATTTCCACGCCGTGACCAGCCCCGCGAGGGCGTCTGCGGCCTCCGCGGACGAGAGCGAGGCCAAGTGGTCCCGGCTGGAGAACCCGGCCCGGTCGGTGCTGCGCGGCTCCGACGGCATGGCCCGCTCCGACGAGGGCGCCGACGGGCACCCGCGCCGAAACAGCTTTCGCCGAGGCCCGGGACTGCGTCATTGTCTCCACCAGCACACTCGAACTCGGCATCGATGTAGGCGACTTGGACCGAGTGATTCAACTCGACGCCCCCGCTACCGTCGCCTCATTCCTTCAGCGCATCGGACGGACCGGCCGCCGACCGGGCACTCTCCGCAACTGCCTGTTCCTCGCGGTGAGCGAGGAGGCCCTACTCTCCTCAGCAGCTCTGCTCCTGCAGTGGTCCCGCGGCTGGGTCGAACCCGTCATCGCCCCTCCAGAGCCGCGTCACCTGGTCGCCCAGCAGCTCCTCGCGCTGTGCCTCCAGGAGCACCGGGTCGGCGAAAACCTCTGGCAGCAGTGGTGGAACGGACTCATCCCGTTCCGAGCCGGAGCCGAGCCTGTCGTCAACCACCTCGTCCAGGAGGGCTATCTGGACCAGGACGGCGGCCTGCTGTTCATCGGCCCCGAGGCAGAACGCCGCTACGGGCACCGCCACTTCATGAATCTCACCGCCGTCTTCGCCTCACCCCCCGAGTTCACCGTGTTCAACGGCCGCAACGAAATCGGTCGCACCGACCCCGACCTGCTCACCGAGGAGATCGAAGGCCCCCGCCGACTCCTGCTCGCGGGCCGCAACTGGCAGGTGACGTACATCGACTGGCACCGCAAGCGCTGCTTCGTGGAACCGGTCGACGAAGGCGGGCGCGCCCGCTGGAACGGGTTCGGAGCCGAGCGTGTCCGCTCCTTCACCCTCACTCGTGCGACCAGGGACGTCCTGCTGGGAGAAGACCCTCCGGTACGTCTCACCAACCGGGCCTCTCTGCGGCTCGCAGAAGCACGCGAGAGGTTCCTGGACACGGTCCACCCCGGCGGAACTCTGATCGTCCGGCGCGACGGCGGGGACGTTCGATGGTGGACCTGGGCCGGGCACCGCGCGAACGCCACACTGGCCGCCACGCTCCCCTCCGTCGTCGTTCCGCACCGCCGAACGAACGGCGACTGGATCCGGCTTCGCGAGGACCTCACACCGCCACGCTGGCAGAACGCCTTGCGCGACGCCCAAGCGAACCTCGCCCTCCCCCAAGTCGACAGCCACGCGATCCGCGGCCTCAAGTGCAGCGAGGCGCTCCCCTCCCGTCTGGCCGAAGCAACACTCGCCGCACGCCTCATGGACTCAACGGGCGCGGAAACCGCCCTCACTGAATCCATTCGGCTCTCCACGCTCACCGACAGGTAGACACGCCTCGGCCACAACCTCGCTCCCTCGATGGGGGTCGGATCGCCGCAGAAGACGGTCGTCTCGCGGGTGAGGCGGGGCCATGAGATTGGCCCTGGCGAGGTGGACCACCGTTTGAGAGCGGTCTGGCAGGGTTTCGTAGTCGCCAGGCGCATACAGGCGAGATGGAAACGCAGCACACGCGCGCCAGCCCCTCAAAACAGGCCCGCTCGGCGCCACGAAATTCCCGGCACCTTGCCACACCCGCACAGCCAGGAGGCCATCTGATCAGCAAAGCAACACACCTGACAGCCCATCAGAACGAGCGTCAAATGAGCGTCAGGTTGCATCGCAGAGCGTTATTTCAGCGTCAAGATATCGCCCGTACCGCCCACAGCGCACATAACGCACACCACTCAAACCGGCAGGTCAGGCAGCCTTTGCGATGGGTTCAAGGATCGCGACGCACTCCACGTGATGCGTCATCGGGAACAGGTCGAACGCCCGCAGCGTCCGCACCTTGTACCCGCCCTCCGCGAAGTACGCCAGGTCCCGCGCCAGCGCCGCCGGGTCGCAGGCCACGTAGGCGATCTTGCGTGCGCCCAGCCCCGACAGGTGCTTGACCACCTGCTTGCCCGCGCCCGCGCGCGGCGGGTCCAGGACGATCAGGTCGCATTCGGTGATGCCCGTACGGGGCAGGACCTGGTCGACCTTGCCCTGTTCGATGCGGACCCGGTCCAGGTCCTTGAGGTTGTGGCGGGCGTCTTCGACCGCGCGCTTGCCGGACTCGATGCCGAGCACCGCGCCCTTCTCGCCGATGCGCTGGCCGATGGCTCCGGCGAAGAGGCCGACGCCGCAGTAGAGGTCGAGGGCCGTGTCGTTCTTGCGGGGCAGCAGGCCCTGCATGACCGCGCGGACCAGGGTGTTGGCCGCCTGCGGGTGGACCTGCCAGAAGCCGCCGGAGCCGACGCGGTACGTGCGGTCGTCGGCGCGTTCGCGGACGAAGGCGCGGCCGTGGACGCGGTGGACGCCGCCGTCATGCTCCTCTACGCGGAGTACGGAGACCGGCTTGTCCAGCTCGACCAGGGGGAGCCGGCCGCCGGGCTTCGGGGTGAGGATGACCTGGCGGTCGTTCGAGCCGGTGGCGGTGATCGCCTCCACCGCGGCCAGCTGCGGCCACTCGCGCTTCTCGACGCCGAGTTCCGAAACGCCGGGTGCGGCGATCAGGCAGCGGTCGATCGGCTGGACGTCGTGCGAGCGGTGCTTGCGCAGGCCCGCCCGGCCGTCCGCGTCGACGGTGTACTGGACGCGGGTGCGCCACGCGGGGACCTCGCCCGGCGGGAGCTTGTCGCCCTCGGCGGGCATGACCGTGCCGTCCCAGCCGGCCTCCTCGGGCGTCAGGCCCGCCAGGCGCTGGAGCTGCTCGGCGATCACCTCGCCCTTGAGTCGGCGCTGGGCACCGGGCTTGGCGTGCTGCCAGTCGCAGCCGCCGCACATGCCGGGGCCGGCGTAGGGACACGGGGCCTGGACCCGGTCCTTGGACGGCTCGAGGATCCGTACCGCGTCGGCCCGCAGGAAGCGGGAGTCCGTGTCGCCTTCGGTGACCTTGGCGATGATCTTCTCGCCGGGGAGCGTGTGGCGGACGAAGAGGACCTGGTTCTCGGCGGTACGGGCGATGCAGTGGCCGCCGTGTGCGACGGGACCGACCTCGACCTCGTACTCCTCCCCGACCAGCGACGACGTGGGTGCGTTCTGCATGAGGGGAGGCTCCAGGGAGGGGGAAGGGGGGCATACGGGGCAGGCGTGCGTGCCCGGACGACAGCCCACCAGTCTACGTGCGTCCGGTCGGAGTGCTTACCACGAGCGGTTCCTCCCGTGTCGGTCCCGGCCCCTCAGCCGTGGAGCCGGGGGTTTCAGCCCTTCCGGTCCGGCTCCTTGTGCCGTCGTTCCACCGGGCCCCGGCGTACCGAACCCGGAGCGTTCCACTCCGCGCGCTTCCAGGCCCGCTTCTTCGCCGCCTCGGAGGACTGGAGCTGGTAGGGGACGGAGGTGACCATGACGCCCGGGGTGAACAGCAGGCGGCCCTTGAGGCGCAGGGCACTCTGGTTGTGGAGCAGGTGCTCGTACCAGTGGCCGACCACGTACTCCGGGATGTAGACGCTGATCACATCGCGCGGGCTCTGACGGCGCAGCCCCTTGACGTACTCGATGACCGGGCGGGTCACCTCGCGGTAGGGCGAGTCGAGGATCTTGAGCGGTACGTCGATGCCGCGCCGCTCCCAGTCCTCGCGCAGGGCCTTCGTCTCGGCCGGGTCGACGCTGATGGAGAGCGCCTCCAGGTGGTCCGCGCGGATCAGCTTGGCGTAGGCGAGGGCGCGCAGGGTCGGGCGGTGGAGCTTGGAGACCAGGACGATCGCGTGGACGCGGGAGGGGCGAATGGTTTCGTCCGCAGGGGTCTCGTCGGCTGCGATCTCGGCGGCGACCCGGTCGTAGTGCTTCCGGATCGCGGTCATCGTGCCGTAGAAGATCACCATGCCGAGCAGGGCGACCCAGGCGCCGTGGGTGAACTTGGTGGCCAGGACCACGATCAGCACCAGCCCGGTGAAGAACGCCCCGAAGGCGTTGATGGCACGGGAGCGGACCATGTGGCGGCGCTTGCCCTGGTCGCCCTCGTCGGCGAGCAGGCGGTTCCAGTGCCGCACCATGCCGGTCTGGCTGAGGGTGAAGGAGACGAAGACGCCGACGATGTACAACTGGATGAGGCGCGTGGAGTCGGCGCCGTAGATCCAGACCAACAGGATGGCGGCGCCGGCCAGCAGTACGATGCCGTTGGAGAAGGCCAGCCGGTCGCCGCGGGTGTGCAGTTGGCGGGGCAGATAGCGGTCCTGGGCCAGGATCGACCCGAGCAGCGGGAAGCCGTTGTACGCGGTGTTCGCGGCCAGGAAGAGGACCAGCGCGGTGGCTGCGGCGAGGGCCATGAAGAGGACCGACCCGTGGCCGAAGACCGCCTCCGCGACCTGGGCGATCACCGGGTCCTGGGTGTAGTTCTCGCCGACCGGGACGCCGTCGCGGATCAGGTCCCTCGCCGGGTTCTCGGCCATCTTGACGTCGGTGGCCATGGCCAGGGCGATGATCCCGCAGAACATGGTGACGGCGAGCAGGCCCATCATGGCGAGCGTGGTCGCCGCGTTCTTGGACTTCGGCTTGCGGAAGGCGGGCACCCCGTTGCTGATCGCCTCCACGCCGGTGAGGGCGGCGCAGCCGGAGGAGAAGGCCCGCAGGAGGAGGAAGACGAGCGCGAAACCGGCGAGGCCCTGGTGCTCGGGCTTGATCTCGAACTCGGACGTCGGGGCGTGCATGGTGTCGCCCAGGACCAGTCCCCGGAACGCGCCCCAGAGGATCATGGCGAAGACTCCCGCCACGAAGAGGTACGTGGGGACGGCGAACAGCTTCCCCGACTCCCTGACCCCGCGCAGATTCATCAGCGTGAGCAACACGATGGCGCCGATCGCGCAGAGCGTCTTGTGCTCGACGACGAAGTGGACCGCCGAGCCCAGGTTCTCCACGCCGGCGGAGATCGACACGGCCACGGTGAGGACGTAGTCGACCAGCAGGGCGCTGGCGACGGTCAGTCCGGCCCGGGGGCCGAGGTTGGTGTTGGCGACCTCGTAGTCGCCGCCGCCGCTCGGGTAGGCGCGGACGTTCTGCCGGTAGGAGGTGACGACCGTGAACATGAGGACCACGACGGCCAGCGCGATCCAGGGGCTGAAGTGGTACGCCGACACGCCCGCGATGGACAGGACGAGGAGCACCTCTCCGGGTGCGTACGCCACCGAGGACAGCGGGTCGGACGCGAAGACGGGGAGCGCGATGCGCTTGGGGAGGAGGGTCTCCCCCAGCTTGTCGCTGCGCAGCGCCCGGCCGATCAGGATCCTTTTGGGCACGTCGGTCAGTTTGGACACGCTGAGGATCGTAAGCGGAGCTTGCGCCGGTCACGGACGCCTGAGCGCCGTGGCACCGCTCTCTCCTGCGGCAGGAGCAGGTATCGGCCGTAATCCTTAACGCAATCCTTGCAAACCGGCACAGCGCTTTTACTCCCCCTTTGCCCATGTGTCCCGGGCAACGCACACTCGGAGGAAACGGCGGCCCCCCAGCGGCATAAGCTCATCCCCGGGCAACGCCGAAGCCGTTGCCCCGTTGTTTGCCCGGCAAGCTGAGAGAGAAGTGTGAGCAGCGTGTTTTCGCAGGTCAGCCGGACGACCAGGACGGCGAGGTAGGCGAACGGTGCACATCGTCATCATGGGCTGCGGGCGCGTCGGAGCCGCTCTCGCGCAGACCCTGGAGCAGCAGGGCCACACGGTCGCGGTGGTCGACCAGGACCCCACGGCCTTCCGCCGTCTCGGGTCCGGGTTCGGCGGTCGCCGGGTCACCGGGGTCGGCTTCGATCAGGACACCCTCCGCGAGGCGGGCATCGAGGATGCCGGGGCCTTCGCGGCGGTCAGCAGCGGCGACAACTCCAACATCATCGCGGCCCGCGTGGCCCGCGAGATGTTCTCCATCGAAAATGTCGCGGCCCGCATCTACGACCCGAAGCGGGCCGAGGTCTACCAGCGGCTCGGCATCCCCACCGTGGCCACGGTCCGCTGGACGGCGGACCAGATGCTGCGGCGGCTGCTGCCGTCGGGCGCGGAGCCGCTGTGGCGCGATCCGAGCGGGGGTGTGCAGCTCGCCGAGGTGCACACGACGCCGTCCTGGATCGGTCACCGGATCAGCACGCTCCAGGAGCAGACCGGCGTCCGCGTCGCCTTCCTCACCCGGTTGGGCGAGGCCATACTGCCGACGTCGCAGACCGTCCTGCAGGAGGGCGACCTGGTCCACGTGATGATGCGCACGGACGAGATCGCCAAGGTCGAAGAGGCCTTCGCCGAGGGTCCCGAGGAGGGCGGTCACTGATGCGTGTGTCGATTGCCGGGGCGGGCGCGGTGGGCCGTTCCATCGCCACCGAGCTGCTGGAGAACGGGCACGAGGTGCTGCTCATCGACAAGGCGCCCAGCGCCATCTCGGTGGAGCGGGTCCCGTCGGCCGAGTGGCTGCTCGCGGACGCCTGCGAGATCACGTCGCTGGACGAGGCGGCCCTGCAGCGCTGCAACGTGGTGATCGCGGCGACGGGCGACGACAAGGTGAACCTGGTCGTCTCGCTGCTCGCGAAGACCGAGTACGGCGTGCCGCGGGTGGTGGCGCGGGTCAACCACCCGAAGAACGAGTGGCTGTTCAACGAGTCCTGGGGCGTCGATGTCGCGGTCTCGACCCCGCGGCTGATGTCAGCCCTGGTGGAGGAGGCGGTGAGCGTCGGCGATCTGGTCCGGTTGCTGCGCTTCAGCCACGGCGATGCCAACCTGGTGGAGCTGACGCTGCCGCCGGAATCGGCGCTGGCCGGCACCCGGGTCGGTGACGTGGCATGGCCCGAGGACACCTCGCTGGTCACCATCATCCGTGGGACGCGGGTGCTGACGCCGAGCGCCGAGGAGTCCCTGGAGGCCGGTGACGAGCTGCTGTTCGTGGCGGCCCAGGCGCGCGAGGAGCAGTTGGAGGACCTGTTGTCGGTCCGCCGCGATCTGCCGTCCGACAGCTGACGCGTGAACGTTCCTACAGCTGACGCGTGAGCATAAGAGGGGCCCGTAACCGCACGGCGGCGGTTACGGGCCCCTCTTTGACGCGTCCTTACGCCTCCGGGTTGCGGAGGGCTGCCGCGGCCTGCTCGGCCTTGCGGTCCTTCTCGGCCCTCTCCTCGGCCTCCATCTCGGCGAAGACGTCGATGGGCGGCGGAGCCTTCGCGAGGAAGACCCAGGTCAGATAGACCGCGAGCAGGAACGGCGGGATCTTCAGCGAGACCAGCACCCAGCCGAACTGGGTGGTGTCGGCCCACCAGTACAGCGGGAAGAGGATCGCGCACTTGGCCAGCAGGATGAGGCCCCAGGCGTAACTGGCCTTGGTGTACGCCTTCTTCCGGCCCGGGTTACGGGTCCGCCAGGAGAGGTTCTCCTTGAAGACCGGGCCGAGGATCAGACCGATCAGCGGCACCCCGGCGGCGGCGGTGACGAGGTAGGCCGTGGCCAGCCCCAGGGTGTAGAGCATGCCCGGCAGGTAGAAGTCCTTGGCGTTGCCCGTCATCATCGCGAAGACGACACCGAAGGCCACCCCGAAGACGCCGCTGAAGGCATGCTTCACGGTGTCCCGGCGGATCAGTCGTACGGCGACCAGGGCCAGGGAGACGGCCAGGGCCGCGATGGCCGAGACGTGCAGGTCCTTGTTGATGGTGAAGATCGTGACGAAGAGCAGCCCGGGCAGGACCGTCTCCACCATGCCGCGCACACCGCCGAAGGCCTCGAAGAGGGCGGCTTCGGTGACCGTCTTCGACGCGGTGTCCTGCTGAGCGGCGTGCTTCCCGTCGGCGTTCTGCCGGTCGGTGGGGTGGGGCTGGTCCGTTTCGGACGTCGGCTTGTCGAGAGACGTCACCGGCTACTCCTTGGCGAGCGGTCGGAGTTCGTATGTGGGGTTGAACAGCACCCGGCGCCCCTGGCTCATGGCGACCCGGCCCGAGGCGATGATCCTGCGGCCGGGCTCTATGCCGACGATGGAGCGCCGGCCCAGCCAGACCACATCCAGCGGCTCGGTGCCGTCGAATAGCTCCGCCTCCAGGGCGGGCACTCCGGCCCGGGGACGGAGGGTGACGGTCCGCAACGTACCAGCCACCTTCACGATCTGGCGGTCGGAGCACTCGGAGATACGGGTGCATCCGGTGACCTGGGTGTCCTCCCGCAGCTCCTGGGACTCCAGGTCCTGCTGGGAGCTGGAGAGCCGGTCGAGCATACGGCGGAAGCGCCCGGACGGCCTCTCCGCCCTGCCGGCCTTCTCGTGTCGGGGAACAGCACTCATACCCGAAGGGTACCGGTCCCGCCAGCTGCGTACGGAGGCCTGGGGGACCACTCGAAAGGGTGACCGACGGGGTCAGCCACGCTCGAAGCGGTAGCCCATGCCCGGCTCGGTGACGAAGTGCCGGGGGTGCGAGGGGTCCGTCTCCAGCTTCCGGCGCAGCTGGGCCATGTAGACCCGCAGATAGTTGGTCTCGGTGCCGTAGGAGGGCCCCCAGACCTCCTGGAGGAGCTGTTTCTGGCCGACCAGGCGGCCGCCGTTGCGGACGAGGACCTCCAGCAGGTGCCACTCCGTGGGGGTGAGCCGTACGTCGCGGCCCGCGCGGTGCACCTTCTTCGCCGCCAGGTCGACGGTGAAGGCGGCCGTCTCCACGATCGAGGCGCCCTCCGTGACGTCGTGACCGACCGGTTCCGCGCGGCGTACCGAGGCGCGCAGCCGGGCCAGCAGCTCGTCCATGCCGAACGGCTTGGTGACGTAGTCGTCGGCGCCCGCGTCCAGGGCCTTCACCTTCTCGTCGGAGGTGTGGCGCGCGGAGAGGACGAGGATCGGGACCCGGGTCCAGCCGCGCAGCCCCTTGATCACCTCGACCCCGTCCATGTCCGGCAGCCCGAGGTCGAGGACGACGACGTCGGGGTGGAGGGCGGCGGCGAGCTGAAGGGCGGTCGCCCCGTCGGCCGCGGCGTCGACCTCGTACTGGCGGGCCTTCAGGTTGAGCACGAGGGCGCGCACGATCTGCGGCTCGTCGTCGACCACGAGCACCCGGGTCATCGCGGACCTGCCTTTCTGCTGTGCGGGCTGTACGGGGAGCGGATGGGGTACGGGGCGGCGCGGGGCGGGTCCGTCATGAGGCGGCCTCGGCCGGGAGCACCGCCCGGTCCTGGGGCAGTTCCCGGGCCGGTGCGGCGGTGAGCGTCAGGACCATGGTGAGCCCGCCGCCGGGGGTGTCCTCGGCGTCCAGGGTGCCGCCCATGGCCTCGGTGAAGCCCCGGGAGACCGCCAGGCCGAGGCCCACTCCGGCGCCGCGCGGGGCGTCACCGTACCGCTGGAAGGGCTCGAAGATACGCTCCTTGGCCTCGTCGGGGACGCCGCGCCCCCGGTCGACGACCCGGAGCTCGACGCGTTCCCCGAGGGCGCTGGCGGCCACCGCGATGGGCTCACCGCCGGGGCTGTACTTGACGGCGTTCTCGACGACGTTGGCGACGACCCGCTCCAGCAGCCCAGGATCGACGGCGACCATGGGCAGTGTCTCGGGGATGTCCAGGTCGACGCTGCCCTCGGGGACCCCGAGGAGAGCCATCGGCACGACCTCGTCGAGGTCGATCTCGCGGATCAGCGGGGTCACGGTGCCGGTCTGGAGGCGGGACATGTCCAGCAGGTTGCCCACCAGGTGGTGGAGCCGGTCGGCGCCGTCCTCGATGCCTTCGAGGAGCTCGGCCTCGTCCTCCGGCGACCAGGCGACGTCGTCGGCGCGCAGCGAGCTGACGGCGGCCTTGATCCCGGCGAGCGGGGTGCGCAGGTCGTGGCTGACGGCGGCGAGCAGCGCGGTTCTGATCCGGTTGCCCTCGGCCAGCCTGCGGGCCTGCTCGGCCTCCCAGACCAGGCGCTGGCGGTCCAGCACGACGGCGGCCTGGGCGGCGAAGGCGCCGAGCACCCGGCGGTCCTCGGCGGGCAGCACCCGGCCCGAGAGAGCGAGCGCCATGTTGTCGCCGACCGGCATGTCCACGTCCGCGTCGTCCGGCCGGGCGACCGGAGCCGGCCCGACGGATCCGGCGCAGGTCCACGGGTCGACGTCGCTGACCCGCTCCAGCAGCGCGACCGACTCCATCGCGAAGGTCTCGCGGACCCGCTCCAGCAGCGCGTCCAGGGCGGTCTCGCCGCGCAGCACGCTGCCCGCCAGGAAGGAGAGGATCTCCGACTCGGCGCGCAGCCGGGCGGCCTGGAGGGTGCGGCGGGCCGCCAGGTCCACCACCGAGGAGACCGCCACGGCCACCGCGAAGAAGATCACGATGGCGACGAAGTTCTCGGGATCCTGGACGGTGAGGGTGTGGGTCGGCGGGGTGAACCAGTAGTTCAGGAGCATCACGCCGACGGCAGCCGAGGCGAGGGCGGGCCGCAGTCCGCCGAGCAGGGCCGCGGCGACGGTCAGGAAGAGGAAGAGCAGGACGTTGTTGGCGAGGCCCTGACCGTTGTCCAGGCTGAGCAGCAGCAGGGAGAGCGGGACCGGGCCGACGACGCCGACGAGCCAGCCCCAGATGATCCGGGCCCGCCCGAGCCGGGCACCGCGGGCGATGGGCAGTCCGCGCCCCTTGGCGACCTCTTCGTGGGTGACGATGTGGACGTCCAGGTCGGGCCCGGACTCCCGGGCGACGGTGGCGCCGACCCCGGGGCCGTAGATGTACTGCCAGGTCTTGCGGCGGCTGGAGCCCAGCACGATCTGGGTGGCGTTGACCCCGCGGGCGAACTCCAGGAGGGCCGCGGGGATGTCGTCGCCGATCACGTGGTGGAACGTTCCGCCGACGTCCTCGACGAGGGTGCGCTGGACGGCGAGCTCCTTGGGCGACGCGGAGGTGAGCCCGTCGCTGCGCGCGATGTAGACGGCGAGGATCTCGCTGCCGGAGCCCTTGGCGGCCATCCGGGAGGCGCGGCGGACGAGGGTGCGGCCCTCGGGCCCGCCGGTGAGGCCGACGACGATGCGTTCACGGGCCTGCCAGGTGGTGCGGATGTTGTGCTCGTCCCGGTACTGCTGGAGGTATTCGTCGACCCGGTCGGCGGTCCACAGAAGGGCCAGCTCGCGCAGGGCGGTGAGGTTGCCGGGGCGGAAGTAGTTGGAGAGGGCGGCGTCGAGTTCGTCGGGCTGGTAGATGTTGCCGTGCGCCATCCGGCGGCGCAACGCCTGGGGCGACATGTCCACCAGCTCGATCTGGTCGGCCCGGCGCACCACCTCGTCGGGAACGGTCTCCTGCCGGCGTACGCCGGTGATCGACTCGACGACGTCGCCGAGCGACTCGATGTGCTGGATGTTGACCGTCGATATGACGTCGATCCCGGCCTTGAGGAGCATCTCGACGTCCTGCCAGCGCTTGGCGTTGCGGGAGCCGGGCAGGTTGGTGTGGGCCAGCTCGTCCACCAGGGCGACGGCGGGGGCGCGCTCCAGGACGGCGTCGACGTCCATCTCGGTGGAGAGGGCCGAACCGTGGGTGATCTCGCGGGGCCGGACCTGTTCCAGGCCGTGCAGCAGCGCCTCGGTGCGCGGCCGGCCGTGGTGGTTCACGAAGGCCACCACGCAGTCGGTGCCGCGCTCGGCCCTGCGGTGGGCTTCGGAGAGCATCGCGTACGTCTTGCCGACGCCCGGTGCCGCGCCCAGGTAGATCCGGAGTGTGCCGCGTCCCATGACCCCATTGTCTTCCTGCGTCCGGCCGTGTCGGTCCACGGCCGGTGGCGCCCGGTACGGCTGCCCCCTCGACGCTACTCCGCGCGGGTCCGGCAGCCGGGGCCGGGAGCTGTATTGACGGAACTCCGACGTGCGATCGACGGGACTCCGATGCGCGGCGGACAGGAAATAGCCGGGGGCCACACCCCGGATAGGGATGCGGCCCCCGGCCGCGATGCTGTGGTGACACGTACCGCTAGCGGACCTCGGTGATCTCCGGTCCGCGCTGGAGCTGGCCCATGCCGCCGGAGAACTTCGAGCCCTCCTGCTCCTCCTGCTGGACACCCTCGGGCACCATCTGGGCGTCGTTGGGGAGCTTGAGGACGATCGGGTCGCGGGGGGCCATCGGGCCCTCCCCGCGGACCACGACGGTGTCCCGGAAGATCGTCTCCAGCAGGCCCGCGGCCTCCGGCTGGACGGCGCCCTGACCGGAGATGACACCGCGCAGGAACCAGCGGGGGCCGTCGACGCCGACGAAGCGCACGAGCTGGACGCCGTTGGTGCCGTCGGGGAGCTGTACGGGGACCTGCGCGCGCAGCTCCCAGCCCAGCGGGCCCTCGACCTCGTCGATGATGCCGCCCTGCTGGGTGATGCCGGAGGCGATCTCCTCGCGGACCTCGCCCCAGATGCCCTGCCGCTTGGGGGCAGCGAAGGCCTGCAGCTGGACCGCGCTGTCGCGGAGCACGACGGTGGCGGCGACGATCGCGTCCCCGGCCACCTCGACCCTCAGCTCCATGCCCTCGACACCGGGGACGAAGATGCCGCCCAGATCGACCCGGCCCTCGCCGGGCTGGGAGACCTCGGAGAGGTCCCAGGGTCCGTCGGGCCGGGGAGCCGGCGGAAGATTCGCCCGCCGGGCGCCTGACGCGGCCCCGTCGGTACCCTCGTCGGCGACCTGCTCGGTCTCGCGCACCTCGTCCGCCGCGTCCTCGGCGGAACCACTCTTCTTGCGACGTCCGAACACGTCACTGTCCTTCCCGGTCGTATACGACCGAAGCGTAGCTGTTCCCACCGTGGGTGATCCCGCCCTCGGCGACGTCCACCGACGCGTGGCCGCCGGTGGACCCGAAGCCCCCTTCGGCCCGCGCCGAGCCGGGAAGTTGCGCCACCTCGTGGAAGCGCACCTTCTCGACCTGCTGGACAACCAGTTGGGCAATCCGGTCGAACCGTTCGAATCGCACGCTCTCGCGCGGATCGAGGTTGACCACGATCACCTTGATCTCCCCACGGTACCCGGCATCAACCGTCCCCGGGGCATTCACGAGGGCCACTCCGCAGCGGGCCGCGAGGCCGGAGCGGGGGTGCACGAAGGCGGCGTACCCGTCGGGCAGGGCGATCGAGACCCCGGTGGGCAGCACCACGCGCTCGCCGGGGGCGAGTTCGGCGGCCTCGGTGGTCACCAGGTCGGCCCCGGCGTCCCCGGGGTGTCCGTACGCCGGAATCGGCACGTCCGGGTCGAGCAGGCGGATCAGTACGTCGACGGGGCTGCGCATCAGGGGTTCACCTCGAAGGCTCGGGCACGCTTGACCTGGTCCGGGTCGGCCATGGCCGCCTGGATCTCGGCGGGCCGCCCGTTCTCGATGAAGTGGTCCACCTTGACCTCGATGAACAGGGCGTCGGCCCGCACCGCGACGGGCCCCTCGGGGCCGCCGATCCGGCCGGTGGCCGTGGAGTAGATCTTCCGGCCGTGCACGGCGGTGATGCGGGCGTCGAGGTGCAGCACGGTGTCCACCGGGACGGGGCGGACGAAGTCGGTCTCCAGCCGTCCGGTCACCGCGATCGTGCGCAGCAGCCAGTTCAGCGAGCCGAGCGTCTCGTCCAGGGCCGTGGCGAGCACGCCGCCGTGGGCGAGGCCGGGGGCGCCCTGGTGGGCGGGCTTGACGGTGAACTCGGCGGTCACGCTCACGCCCTCGCCTGCCCGCGCCTGGAGGTGCAGGCCGTGCGGCTGCCCCTCGCCGCAGCCGAAACAGTGCTCGTAGTGCGCGCCGAGGAGCTCCCCGGGGGCGGGGGCGTCAGGGTGCCGGACCGGGGCGACGGCGTCGGCCGGGGGTGTCAGAGCTGCTGATGTTCCACTCACAGGCGCAGACCTTACCCGCGCGGCGGTGTGCGGGTCCCGCCGTGCCAAGCTTGGCCCCATGCAGCCTTCCGCACCGCCCTTCGACGAACGTCTCACCGCTCCCCGTTCCTGGTGGTTCATCGCCTTCGGGGTCGGTGTCGCCTGTGCGCTGATGCTTCTGCCGCTCGGGTCCCTGCCGCTGCTCGCCGGGCTGGTCGGCGGCACGGCGGCGGCCGCGGCCGCGGTGAGCAGTTACGGCTCCGCCCGGATCCGGGTGGTGGCCGGGGCGCTGGTGGCGGGTGACGCCCGCATCCCGCTCTCGGCGCTCGGGGAGCCCGAGGTGCTGGACGCCGAGGAGGCGTACGCCTGGCGCACGCACAAGGCGGACGCGCGCGCGTTCATGCTGCTGCGCAGCTATGTGGGAACGGCGGTGCGGGTGGAGGTCACGGATCCGGAGGACCCGACTCCGTACGTCTTCCTCTCCACCCGGGACCCGAAGGGCCTGGAGGCGGCGCTGACGGCGGTTCCGGCGGCCTGAGGGGGCTGTACGAACGGATGGCCTCAGAGGCCTGTACGGACGATGGCCTGAGGAGCCCGTACGGACGATCGCGGGCTCAGCCCTCGATCTCCTTGGGCAGTACGACCGGTACGGCGGGCCGCTCCAGCGGGGGCAGCTCGGCGAGCCGGTCCCAGGGGATCCGGTGCTCGCGCAGGTCGTTCCTGACCCGGTCGGCGAGCTTGCGGGTGTCGCGGCGGTTCATCGTGGCCCCGACGGCGGCGCCGATCATGAACGGGATCAGGTTGGGCAGGTTGCGGGCCATGCGCTTGGTGATCTGCTGGCGCAGCTCGCGCTTCATCTGGCCGCCCAGGGCGGCGTTGAGTGTGGTGGGCCGGGTGACGTCGATGCCGCGCTCCTCCGTCCACGACGTCAGATACGCGGTGGAGCGCTGGGCCAGGTTGCCCGGCGGGCGGCGACCGTAGACCTCGTGGAGCTCGGCGACGAGCTTCATCTCGATCGCGGCGACGCCGGTGACCTCGGCCGCCAGCTCGGCGAGCATGGCGGGCGGTACGGGCAGCATGGCGACTGCGCCGATGCCCGCGCCGACGGTGGCGCTGGCCCGGCTCGCGCCCGCCACGAGCTTGTCGGCGAGCTCCTCGGGCCCCAGCCCGGGAAACTGCTTGCGCAGGGTGGCGAGATCGCGCACCGGGACGCGGGGAGCCGTTTCGATGATCCGGTCGGCCAGCTGGCCGGCCAGGGCACGGGCACTCTCCCCGCCCTCGCGCACCCCCCGTTTCACTGCGTGCAGGCGGCCTGCCCCGGTCGTGGGCTCCGCCTGATCCTTCTTTCCGCTCCGGTCCGGCAGGGCTGCCGCTCCCGCCACTTCGAGCGAGGCCGAACGGCCTCGCTCGTCGTCGGAGGTACCGGTAGCACCGGAGGGGTCCGGCAGGGCGGCGGACCGCTCGGCAGACGGGCTGACGCCTGCTGCCGGGCCTGGGCCGCCCTCGTTCGCCTCCGGTCCGTGCCGACGCCAGGGGCGCCGCTTCCGGAACGGTGTGTCGCCTGGCATGGCCGACCCGACCTCAGTCGCAGTCGCGGCAGATGGGCTGACCGTTCTTCTCGCGGGCCAGCTGGCTGCGGTGGTGCACCAGGAAGCAGCTCATGCAGGTGAACTCATCGGCCTGCTTGGGCAGGACCCGGACGGCCAGCTCCTCGTTGGAGAGGTCCGCGCCGGGCAGCTCGAGTCCTTCGGCCGCGTCGAACTCGTCGACGTCGACGGCGGATGCCGTCTTGTCGCTCCGACGAGCCTTGAGCTCTTCGAGGCTGTCCTGGTCCACGTCGTCGTCGGTCTTGCGTGGGGTGTCGTAATCCGTTGCCATGTCGCTCTCCCCCTCTTGGGTGTCTGCGGGTGTCTCAGCGCACGTAACGCGTGAGAGGCCGGACTTGTGCCCGACCTGAGGCGGAGATTTTGCCTCACATCAAGGTCTGTTACTCAATCGACACCCAACCGGTCGCCTCGGCGAGGCTCGGCTTGGGTGGCGATGGGGACCGTACACGGTCCCGACTGCGCAGTTCACAGGCGCCACCCCGTGTACTTCCCGTGATAACACCCCCCGAAAACCCGGACGATTACCGGCTTTCCGCATGAGGTGCGATCACGGAGAGTGGATGGCCCGAAAAAGGGCTCTGTGATCGATCACACACGGCTCGCCCGGGGACGGGTCCTGAAAATTCCGCCCAAAGCGAACATGGAGATTCGGTGCAGAGTCACACCGTGCGGCCTCTCAGACCGGCAGGGTGACGCGCATCACGAGACCGCCGCCTTCGCGGGGCTCCGCGATGATACGGCCTCCGTGGGCCCGCGCGACGGACCGTGCGATCGACAGGCCGAGTCCGACCCCCTTGTCGCTGCCCGTGCGCTCCGTGCGCAGCCGCCTGAAGGGCTCGAAGAGGTTGTCGATCTCGTACGCCGGCACCACAGGACCTGTGTTCGAGACGACCAGCAGGGCCTGGCCGGGCTGCAGGGAGGTGGTGACCTCCACCCAGCCGTCCTCGGCCACGTTGTAGCGCACGGCGTTCTGTACGAGGTTCAGCGCGATCCGCTCCAGCAGGACCCCGTTGCCCTGGACGACGGCGGCGGACCGCTCACCGCGGATCTCGACCTTCCTCGCCACCGCCTCCGTCCGGGCCTGGTCGATGGCACGGTCGGCGACCTCGGCCAGGTCGACCGGTTTGCGCTCCACGATCTGGTTGTCGCTGCGGGCCAGCAGGAGCAGCCCCTCGACCAGCTGCTCACTGCGTTCGTTGGTGGCCAGCAGCGTCTTCCCCAGCTGCTGGAGCTCGGGCGGGGCCTCCGGGTCGGAGAGATGCACCTCCAGCAGCGTGCGGTTGATCGCCAGCGGCGTGCGCAGCTCGTGCGAGGCGTTGCCGACGAACCGCTGCTGCGCGGTGAACGCCCGCTCCAGCCGGTCCAGCATGTCGTCGAAGGTGTCCGCGAGCTCCTTGAGCTCGTCGTCCGGGCCGTCCAGCTCGATCCGCCGGGTGAGGTCCGTGCCCGCCACCCTGCGCGCGGTCCGGGTGATCCGGCCCAGCGGTGACAGGACGCGTCCGGCCATGGCGTAGCCGAAGGCGAAGGCGATCACGCTGAGGCCGACCAGAGCGAGGAGCGCCCGGTTCAGCAGGCTGTCCAGCGCGTGCTGCCGCTGGGCCGCCGTACAGGCCTTGATGGTCTCGTTCAGCTGGTCGTTGTTGGTCGCGGAGCCCAGCTGCGGGCAGGTGTCACTGGCGATCAGCACGTTGTTGCCGCCGACCTTGAACTCCAGGCTCCCCGCGTCATGGAGGGCCTGGGCGGCCAGCATGTAGATGATCGAGAGCAGCAGGATGCCCGCGATCAGGAACATCCCGCCGTACAGCAGCGTGAGCCGTATCCGGATGGTCGGGCGCAGCCAGGGGTACGGGGGGTCCTGCTGCTTGGGCTCCCAGGTGGGCTTCGGAGGCGCCGTCGGGGGCGGCGGGGTGGCGGCCATGGTCCTCAGATCCGGTATCCGGAGCCCGGCACGGTGACGATGACGGGCGGTTCGCCGAGCTTGCGGCGGAGCGTCATGACCGTGACCCGCACCACGTTGGTGAACGGGTCGGTGTTCTCGTCCCAGGCCTTCTCCAGCAGCTGCTCCGCCGAGACGACGGCGCCCTCGCTGCGCATCAGGACCTCCAGCACCGCGAACTCCTTGGGGGCGAGCTGGATCTCCGCCTCGTCCCGGAAGACCTCGCGCCGGTTCGGGTCGAGCTTGATGCCGGCCCGCTCCAGGACGGGCGGCAGCGCCACCGTCGTACGGCGGCCCAGCGCGCGGACCCGGGCGGTCAGCTCGCTGAAGGCGAAGGGCTTGGGGAGGTAGTCGTCGGCGCCCAGTTCCAAGCCCTCGACCCGGTCGCTGACGTCACCGGAGGCGGTGAGCATGAGCACCCGGGTGGGCATGCCGAGCTCGACGATCTTGCGGCAGACGTCGTCGCCGTGCACCAGGGGAAGGTCCCGGTCCAGCACGACGACGTCGTAGTCGTTGACCCCGATGCGCTCCAGGGCCGCGGCCCCGTCGTAGACGACGTCGACGGCCATGGCCTCCCGGCGCAGTCCGGTGGCCACCGCATCGGCGAGCAGCTGCTCGTCCTCGACGACGAGTACGCGCACAGCGCAGTCCTTCCCTAGGTACTTCAACGGGTTCACACAGCGAACGGCCCCCGAGGGAGGCCGACTGTGTGCGTCCATCCTGCCCGCAACGCGTATAAACCGGCGGTAAGACGGCGCTGGGCCGACCGGGCCCGGGGAATGGGGCGGAATTACCGCCCAGCTGAGGTTTCTCCGAGACCGCGTGTGGGGATGAGGGGTTCACACCCGCGATCACGCCCGGCCCGTGGCATCTCACGGCCCCGCTCCTTTCCCCGGAGAAGCGGCGAGATCACCCGCCCCTCCGGCTCTCCCGCCGGAGGAATCCCGGGCACACCCCCGTGCCACCGACCCACGATGAGGGGGCGCATCATGGACGCTTTCACCGCAGGTCTGCTGCAACGCATCAAGACCACCGAGTCCGACCTCACGCGGGCTCGCGAGGACGGCGACGACTTCCTGGCGGATGTCGAGCAGGGCGAGCTGGACGACCTGCACCGCCTCGCGGCCGAGCACGGCGTGGAAATCGGCGCCACGAGCGTCTGAGCCGTACGACAGAGGGCCCCGGATGCCGACAACGGCACCGGGGCCCTCTCCTGTACCGTGCGGCCCCCACGGCTCTCACCAGGGCCTCCGGTCGGGCAGAGGCTCAGTCGTGCCAGGCGCCCAGCTCTTCCAGGGCGGCCTGCAGCGGCTCGAAGACACCGGGGGTGGCGGCCACCGTGAGATCGCCGTCGGCCGGAAGTCCGGGGCGGCCGCCGGTCAGCGCGCCCGCCTCCCGCGCGATGAGGTCACCCGCCGCCAGGTCCCAGGGGTGCAGTCCGCGCTCGTAGTACCCGTCCAGCCGGCCCGCCGCCACGTCACAGAGGTCGACGGCCGCCGAGCCGCCCCGCCGGATGTCGCGCAGCCTGGGGATCAGCTGCTGGGCGACGTCCGCCTGGTGGCTGCGGACCTTGCTGACGTAGTTGAAGCCGGTCGAGACGAGTGCCTGGTCCAGCGGCGGGGCGGGGCGGCAGCGCAGGGCGTTGCCGTTCGCGTACGCACCGCCGCCCAGGACCGCCTGGTAGGTCTCCCGGCGCATCGGGGCCTCGACGACACCCACGACCCGCTCGCCGTCGCGTTCGGCGGCGATGGAGACCGCCCAGGTCGGCAGGCCGTACAGGTAGTTCACGGTGCCGTCGAGCGGGTCGATGACCCAGCGGATGCCGGTGGAGCCCGGGGAGCTGGCCCCCTCCTCACCGAGGAAGCCGTCGTCGGGGCGGAAGTCGGAGAGGTAGCCGGTGATCAGCTTCTCGGCGGCGATGTCCATCTCGGTGACGACGTCGATGGGGCTGGACTTGGTCGCGGCCACCCCCAGGTCGGCGGGGCGGCCGTCGCGCAGCAGGGCTCCGGCGCGGCGGGCGGCCTCCAGGGCGAGGTCGAGCAGTTCGGACAGGGCGGGGTCGGTCACGGTGCTCCCAGGGGACTCGACGGAAACGGGGCTTTACGCCTACGGGCGGTGGCAGCGGCCCTACGCGTACGGGCTGTCGGCGCCCGCCGCCGCGGGCTTGGGGGCCCTGGCCGGGCAGCAGCCGACCGGACAGAGGTCGTGGGAGGGACCGAGGGAGCCGAGCGCGCAGGGCTTCGCCTCACGCCCCCGCTCGCTCGCGGCACGCTCCAGCACCAGGTCCCGTGCGGCAGCGGCGAAGCGCGGGTCGTCGCCCACCGTCGCGGACCGGCGGACCGGCAGCCCGAGCTCGGCGGCCTTGGCGGTGGCCTCGGTGTCGAGGTCGTACAGGACCTCCATGTGGTCGGAGACGAAGCCGATGGGCGCCATCACGACCGCGGGGACGCCCTCGCCGTGCAGGGTCTCCAGGTGGTCGCAGATGTCGGGCTCCAGCCACGGGATGTGCGGGGCGCCGCTGCGGGACTGGTAGACGAGCTGCCAGGGGTGGTCGACGCCGGTCTCCTCGCGCACGGCCTCCACGATCAGCCGGGCCACGTCCAGGTGCTCCGCGACGTACGCCCCGCCCTCGCCGTGCGCCTCCATGGGCCCCGAGGCGTCGGCGGCGGAGGTCGGGATGGAGTGCGTGGTGAAGGCGAGGTGGGCGCCCGCGCGGACGCCCTCGGGCAGGTCGGCGAGGGAGGCGAGCACCCCGTCCACCATGGGCTCCACGAAGCCGGGGTGGTTGAAGTAGTGGCGCAGCTTGTCCACGCGCGGCACATCGAGGCCCTCCGCCTCCAGGGCGGCCAGCGACTCGGCGAGGTTCTCGCGGTACTGGCGGCAGCCCGAGTAGGAGGCGTAGGCACTGGTGGCGAGGACGGCGATGCGGCGGTGCCCGGCGGCCGTCATCTCGCGCAGGGTGTCGGTCAGGTACGGCGCCCAGTTGCGGTTGCCCCAGTAGACCGGGAGGTCCAGGCCGTGGCCGGCGAAGTCCTTGCGCAGGGCGTCCAGCAGCGCGCGGTTCTGGGCGTTGATCGGGCTGACCCCGCCGAAGAGGAAGTAGTGCTGCCCGACCTCCTTGAGCCGTTCCTCGGGGATGCCCCGGCCGCGGGTCACGTTCGCCAGGAACGGGACCACGTCGTCAGGGCCCTCGGGACCGCCGAAGGAGAGCAGCAGCAGAGCGTCGTAGGGAGAGGGATCGCGCAGATCGGACATGGCACCGATCCTGCCACCCGCCGCTGACAGTGCGGCAACCGACATCCGACGCACCGTCGGGAACCCGCCGGGGCGCTCCGGAAGCTGCTTTCGGCCACTGCCCGGGAGGGCCACGGAATCGACTTCCCGGCCGCCGCCCGGAACACGCCGTGATCCGCTTCCGGCCGCCACCTGAGACCACGACGGGATCCGCTGTCGGTCGGCGCGTGGGACCACGCCAGGATTCGCTTCCGGCCGGCGCGCGGGGACCCTGAGGATCCCCGTGCGGCCCCCACCTGAGGCTCCGGGATCCCCGTGCGGCCACCCTCTGGGACCCCCGGGGCTCGCCTTCGGCCAGCACGCCGAAGGCCCCGAAATCCGGTGTCCGGCTCGCCCGCCCGCCCGTAAGCTGTATCAGCCAGCTACACGCCTGACAGGCACGACCGGAGTACCCCGTTGCCCAACCCCTACCGCGCCATCTTCGCCGCCCCCGGCTCCAAGGGGTTCTCCGCCGCCGGGTTCTTCGGGCGGATGCCGCTGTCCATGATGGGCATCGGTGTCGTGACCATGATCTCCCAGCTCACCGGCCGCTACGGGCTGGCCGGGGCGCTCACCGCGACCCTCGCCATGGCGGCCGCGGTCTTCGGCCCGCAGGTCTCGCGCCTGGTCGACCGGTACGGGCAGCGGCGGGTGCTGCGCCCCACCACGCTGGTCGCGGTGGCGGCCGTGGCCGGGCTGCTCATCTGCGCCCAGCAGGGGGCGCCGGACTGGACACTGTTCGTCTTCGCGGCGGGCGCGGGCTGTGTGCCGAGCATGGGATCGATGGTCCGGGCCCGCTGGGCGGCGGTCTACCGGGGTTCGAGCCGTGAGCTGCACACGGCGTACTCCTGGGAGTCGATCGTCGACGAGGTGTGCTTCATCTTCGGGCCGATCATCTCGATCGGGCTCTCCACCGCCTGGTTCCCGGAGGCCGGGCCGCTGATCGCCGCCGCGTTCCTGCTGGTCGGGGTCTTCTGGCTGACCGCCCAGCGCGCCACCGAGCCCATCCCGCACCCGAAGTCGCTCCACACCGGCGGCTCGGCCCTGCGCTCGCCGGGCCTCCAGGTCCTGGTGATCACCTTCGTGGCGACGGGTGCGATCTTCGGCGCCGTCGACGTGGTGACCGTGGCGTTCGCCGAGGAGAGCGGCCACAAGGCCGCGGCCTCCCTCGTGCTGGCCGTCTACGCGCTCGGTTCCTGCCTGGCGGGGGCCGTCTTCGGGCTGCTGCACCTGAAGGGGAAGCCCTCGACGAGGTGGCTGGTGGGAGTCTGTGCGATGGCCGTGAGTATGATCCCCCTCCAACTGGCCGGGAACCTTACGTTGCTGGCCGTGGCGCTCTTTGTCGCGGGCCTCGCCATCGCACCGACGATGGTCACCACCATGGCCCTCGTCGAAGCGCACGTACCGCGCACCAAGCTGACCGAGGGCATGACCTGGACCAGTACCGGGCTCGCGGTCGGAGTGGCGCTCGGCTCCTCGGCCGCCGGCTGGGTGGTCGACGCCGCCGGGGCGAAGGCGGGGTACGCGGTGCCCGCCGTGGCGGGAGCGCTCGCGGCGGCAGTGGCGGTCCTGGGGTATCGCCGGCTGGCCAAGCCGGTTCCTACGGGAGGGCGCGGGGAAGATGACCGACACCTACGCACGGACGACGACGAACGCGTGGCGTAACTGGGCGGGCAACGTCACCGCCCGGCCGGCCCGGGCCGAGTCCCCCGCCTCCGTGGACGAGCTCGTCGACGTACTGCGCCGGGCGAACGCGGACGGCCTCACGGTGAAGCCGGTGGGCACCGGCCACTCCTTCACGGCGACCGCGGCCACCGACGGCGTGCTGATACGCCCGGACCTGCTCACCGGCATCCGGGACATCGACCGGACGACGATGACCGTCACCGTGGAGGCGGGCACTCCGCTCAAGCGCCTCAACACCGCGCTCGCCCGCGAGGGGCTCTCGCTCACGAACATGGGCGACATCATGGAGCAGACGATCGCCGGGGCGACCTCCACCGG
This sequence comes from Streptomyces sp. NPDC006261, assembly GCF_040613515.1. NCBI lineage: Bacteria > Bacillati > Actinomycetota > Actinomycetes > Kitasatosporales > Streptomycetaceae > Streptomyces > Streptomyces sp. NPDC006261. The sequence continues at coordinate 126,035 of NZ_JBEXSI010000002.1, read as the reverse complement.
GACGCACGGCACCGGCCGCGAATCGGCGTCGATATCCGCGCAGATCCGCGCTTTGGAGCTGGTCACCGCCGACGGCACCGTGCTGGTCTGCTCGGAGCAGGAGAATCCGGACGTGTTCGCCGCCGCCCGGGTCGGGCTCGGCGCCCTCGGGGTGATCACCGCGGTCACCCTCGCCGTGGAGCCGGTCTTCCTGCTGACCGCCCGTGAGGAGCCGATGACCTTCGACCGGGTCACGGGCGACTTCGACCAGCTGGTCGCCGAGAACGAGCACTTCGAGTTCTACTGGTTCCCGCACACCGGCAACTGCAGCACCAAGCGCAACAACCGCAGCGCGGGCCCGGCCGCCCCGCCAGGCAGGGTGAGCAGCTGGGTCGACGACGAGCTGCTCTCGAACGGGGTCTTCCAGGTGGCCTGTTCGGTCGGGCGGGCCGTCCCTGCGGCCATTCCCTCGATCGCCAAGATCTCCAGCCGCGCCCTCTCGCCCCGGACCTACACCGACATCCCCTACAAGGTGTTCACCAGCCCGCGCCGGGTGAAGTTCGTGGAGATGGAGTACGCCGTTCCGCGCGAGCGGGCCGTGGCGGCGCTACGGGAGCTGAAGGCGATGGTCGAGCGCTCCCCGCTGAAGATCAGCTTTCCGGTCGAGGTGCGCACCGCGCCCGCCGATGACATGGCCCTCTCGACGGCCTCGGGCCGGGACAGCGCGTACATCGCCGTGCACCTCTACAAGGGCACGCCCCACCGCTCGTACTTCACGGCGGTCGAGCGGATCATGACCGCGCACTCCGGCCGCCCGCACTGGGGCAAGATCCACACCCGGGACGCGGCCTACCTGGCGGAGGTCTACCCGCGCTTCGGCGAGTTCACCGCCGTACGCGACCGGCTCGACCCGGACCGGATGTTCGGCAACGACTACCTCCGGCGCGTCCTCGGGGACTGACCTCCCGGTACGCCTCGGCCCCCTTGATGCTCCAAGGGGGCCGAGGCGTCTTTCGAGGTGCGTCGTCACCCGCCGCCGGTGCCGTCGGCGGGCGGTGCCTGCTCGCCCTGGCCGGTGACGCCGTCGGTGCCCGGGCCGGTCGTCGGGTCGGGGGCGCCGGTCGCGCCGCCGTCGGGGTTGGGCGGGGTCGGCGTCGGGGCCGGCGTGGTCTGCCCGTCGCCGGAGGTGGAGGGCTTCGGCGTGGGGGTGGAACCGGTGCCGGCGTTCCCGTCACCCGTTCCCGTACCGGGGTCGGTGCTCGCGCTGCTGCCGTCGCCCGGATCGGTGGCGGGGGCGGAACCGGTGCCGCTGCCGTCCTCGGTGCCGGTGCCGGTGCCGGTGCCGGGGGTCTGTTGATCGTCCCCTCCACCGTCCTGGCCGGTGTCTCCGGAGGGCGTGGGACCGGCAGGGCCCGGGTCGCGGTCGCCGCCCCCGCGTACGACGGAGCTGAGGGTGGTGCCCTTGCCGCCGCTGAGGTCGTTGCCCGAGATCATCTCGAAGGCGGTGATTCCGGCCATGGACACGGCGAAGACCGCGGCGGCCGCGAGCGCGGGGCGCTTCCAGCCGCGCAACAGGGTGCCGTGGGTGGTGCCCTCGGTGAACGCGTCGTCGGCATCGGCCGGACCCCCGCCGGCCCGCGGCAGCAACTGCGTACGGTCCGGACCGCATCCGGCGCCCGCTCCCGCGCCGGACCGCTCCCGCAGCATCCGGGTGCGCGCGTCGCCGAGGTCCAGCAGCTGCGTCCGGTCGGTGTCGGCGACCGGCTTCAGCAGCTGTGTGCTCTCCCCCTCCGCGAGCACATCCGGGACCGCGCCCGGGTCGACCGTGGGCAGCACCGTGGTGGCGTCGCCCGTCGGCGCCGGCCCGGGTTCCGTCCGCCGCTCGGCGCCTCTGCGCCCCGCCGGCGTCGTCTCCTTGGTGTGCACGGTCACCTGGCGGCCCTCCGGGTGGGTCACCTGGACCGTCACCTCGCGGATCTGCTCGCCGGTGCGGCGGAAGAAGTGCTGGAAGACGGAGCCGCCGCACGTGGCGACGACGCTCATCACGCCGGCCCCGGCGATGGTGCCGTACACGCCCAACTGCGAGGCCGCCACGGCTGCCGCGACGGCCGCCGCCGCACTCCCGGCGACCTGCGGCAGACTCAGATCTATGCGCCTTTCCTTGGGTTCTGTGTCACTTTCCGGCTTCTGAACCATTACCAGCCCCTGCTTGACATCTCTCCCACCATGCAACAGGAAGGGACAAATGAGCGAAGTGGATAGTTCCGTTTCCGGCGATTATGTGAAGCACGACACGCACCAGGGGCATCTCGCGGAGAACCGGGTACCGCAACTCCCGTGCCTCCCGAGAAGTTGGCGGCGCGCCGGTCCACCCAAGTGGCCCGAATGGAGTACCGTACGAGCCCTGGGGCGGACTCCCACACCGGAATCCGCAGCTACGGGAGGGAGCCGGCAGCGGCACTCGAACCGGCAGCGCCAAGGCATGGCACGGGTACTTGCTGTACAGAGCGGCCAAATCGGTCACTTTGGGACGCAAGAGACAACCGTGCCATGGCGGCGTTCCAGGGCGAGCGCCCGACACGCCGGGCAACTTGGCAAGGTTGTGGCAGGCTGCACCCGGGCAGGTCACACTCGACTAGCGGAAGCAGCGACGCACGTGACGTCGGCAGGCACCACCCGGGAGGTCCCCATGCCCGAACTGCGTGTCGTGGCCGTCTCCAACGACGGCACACGACTGGTGCTCAAGGCTGCCGACAGCACGGAATACACCCTTCCGATCGATGAGCGGCTGCGCGCCGCCGTGCGCAACGACCGCGCCCGGCTCGGCCAGATCGAGATCGAGGTGGAGAGCCACCTCCGCCCCCGCGACATCCAGGCCCGTATACGGGCCGGTGCCTCCGCGGAGGAGGTCGCCCAGTTCGCCGGCATCCCGGTCGACCGTGTGCGCCGCTTCGAGGGCCCCGTGCTCGCGGAGCGCGCCTTCATGGCCGAGCGGGCCCGGAAGACTCCCGTGCGCCGTCCAGGCGAGAACACCGGCCCCCAGCTCGGCGAAGCGGTGCAGGAGCGGCTCCTGCTGCGCGGCGCCGACAAGGAAACCGTGCAGTGGGACTCCTGGCGCCGCGACGACGGCACCTGGGAGGTCCTGCTCGTCTACCGGGTCGCGGGCGAACCGCACTCGGCCAGCTGGACCTACGACCCGCCGCGCAGGCTGGTCCAGGCCGTCGACGACGAGGCGCGCTCGCTGATCGGCGAGAGTGACGGCGCGGCGCCCGAGCCGAGCTTCCCGTTCGTGCCCCGGATCGCCCGGCTGCCGCGCGACCGGCCGCTGGACCGCGCTCTCGACCGGCAGATCGAGCGGCCCGCACCGGCCTCCGAGCCGGAGGAGTACGTGAGCAGCGCCTCGGCAGGTGAGCGTGACTCGCTGACCAGCCTGCTGGAGGCGGTGCCGAGCTTCCGCGGTGACATGGTCGTCCCGGAGCGGCCCACGCAGCCCGAGCCGCCCGCGCTGGAACCCGCGGTGGAGGAGAGCGAGGCGGACGAGCCGCCCGCCGCTGCCGCCGGCGCCGGTTCGGCGTACGCGGACGTGCTGATGCCTCGGGCGGTGGCAGGTCACCGCGACCGGCTGACCGGGACGACGGACCGTCAGGCCGAGGCGGACGGAGTCCGGCCGGGACGCCGGGCCGCCGTGCCGAGCTGGGACGAGATCGTGTTCGGCACCCGCCGCAAGAAGCAGGACTGACCTCAGGTGACGGTCGGCAGGAGAGGGGCCCGTACGCGGTGGCGTACGGGCCCCTCTCCGTCAGGGCGCTTACCGGGCCAGGCCCTACTGCGGCTCGGGGCCGGTGGCGACCGGGCGGGCGGGGTCCGCCGACCACTCGGACCAGGAGCCGGGGTAGAGCGCGGCGCGGATTCCGGCGATCTCCAGGGCGAGTACCTCATGGGCGCCCGAGACCCCCGATCCGCAGTAGACGCCGACGGCCTCGCCGTTCTTCCCCGCCCCGAGCCCGGTGAACCGCTCGGCGAGCCGCCCGGCCGGAAGGTAGCGCCCGTCCTCGGCGACGTTCTGGGTGGTCGGCGCGGAGACCGCGCCGGGGATGTGGCCGCCGACGCGGTCGATCGGCTCCACGTCGCCCCGGTAGCGCTCGGCAGCCCGTGCGTCCAGGAGCAGCCCCGAGCGGGCGAGGGCGGCCGCCGCGTCCGCGTCCAGGGTGGGCAGGGCACCGGGTTTCGGCCGGAAATCGCCCTCGTCGGGGTGCGGGATGTCGGTGGAGAGGTCGCCGGTCCACGCGGCGAGCCCGCCGTCCAGGACCCGTACGTCCGCGTGCCCCGTCCAGCGCAGCAGCCACCAGGCACGCGCGGCGGCCCAGCCCTGCCCGCCGTCGTACACCACGACCGGGGTGTCCTGGCCGACCCCGGCCCGGCGCATCACGGCGCCGAAGGACTCCGGTTCCGGGAGGGGGTGGCGGCCACCGCTGCCCGCCGGTCCGGCCAGCTCCGTATCGAGGTCGACGAAGACGGCGCCGGGCAGGTGGCCGGCCTCGTAGGCGGCGCGGCCGTGCGGACCACCCAACTGCCAGCGGACGTCCAGGAGCACCGGGGGCCGCGGTCCCGCCGACTCGCTCGCGTATGCGGATGCGGTGATGATGGGCTTCATGGGTGCCATCCTCGCGCAGAGGCCGTGGCACCCGTACCAGCATCGGAACGGAAATACCACATCAAAGCGGTCCTTCTTCGTCGAGAACCCGCAGAACGCGGCGCGGCCGGAGCCGTACCGGCGCCCGGTGGTGCGAGCATCTGCACGGGGTGTGCGGACCGCGTCCTGACCCGGGACGGCCGCACGCGCCCCGTTCCCCTGTCCGGCCACACAACGGTCCGAGGAGAGACAAGACGATGACCGAGGCTGCTGCCCGGCGCACGCCCGGAACACCTTGCTGGGTGAGTCTGATCGTGCACGGCCTGAGCGCGACCCAGGAGTTCTACCGAGCTCTGTTCGGCTGGGAGTTCCGGCCGGGACCCGACCAGTTGGGCCCCTACGTCCGCGGGCTGCTCGACGGGAAGGAGGTCGCGGGCATCGGCCAGCTGCCCCCCGACCGGCACCTTCCGATCGCCTGGACCACCTACCTGGCGACGGACGACGCGGACCTGACGGCCGAGGCGATCCGCTCCTGCGGTGGCACGGTCGCGGTCGGCCCCCTCGACGCGGGCGAGGCGGGACGGCTTGTCATCGCCTCCGACCCGGGCGGGGCGGTCTTCGGTGCCTGGCAGGGCTCGGAGCACATCGGGACCATGACGGCGGGCGTCCCCGGCACCCCCGTCTGGAACGAGCTGGTGACCCGCGAGACCTCGATGGTCGCGAAGTTCTACCAGACGGTCTTCGGTTACGAGACCGAGGCGGTGGTCTCCGCGGACTTCGACTACCAGACCCTGCACCTGGACGGCCGGCCGGTGGCCGCCCTGCACGGGGTCGGCCAGTCGCTGCCGCGCGACCGGGGCCCGCACTGGATGACGTACTTCGAGGTCGCCGACGTCGACGAGTCCGCGGCGCGGGTGGTGGAGCTGGGCGGGCACATCCTGCAGCCGCCGCGCGAGGGTGCGAGCGGCAGGCTGGCGACGGTGGCCGATCCGGAGGGCGCAATCTTCACGATCGTACGGTCGTCGTCCGACGAAAGGCCCTAGTTCTCGGCGGCGACCGGCAGCACGTCCGGGGAGAGGGTGCCGGCGCGGGCCGTCTCCGCGGTGAGCCGGCGGCGGTGGTGGCGTCGGCACAGCACCTCGTAACCGACCTCGCCCGCCTGCCGGTTGACGTCCCCGACGACGACCTGCGCGCCCTCGACGACCATTTCGCCGTCCACCGTACGCGCGTTGTGCGTCGCGCGGGCACCGCACCAGCAGAGCGCCTCGACCTGGAGGGCCTCTATCCGGTCGGCCAGTTCGATCAGCCGCTGGGAGCCGGGGAAGAGCTTGGTGCGGAAGTCCGTGGTGATGCCGAACGCGAAGACGTCCAGGCCCAGATCGTCGACGACCCGGGCCAGCTGGTCGATCTGGACCGGGGCGAGGAACTGCGCCTCGTCCACGATCACGTAGTCGACGCGGCCGCCGCGGCTGACCCGGTCGACGATGTGCGCGTACACGTCCATGCCCTCGTCCGCCTCGACGGCGTCCGTCACCAGGCCGAGCCGGGAGGAGAGCTTGCCCTGGCCCGCCCGGTCGTCGCGGGTGAAGATCACGCCCTGGAGCCCGCGCGCGGAGCGGTTGTGACCGATCTGCAGGGCCAGCGTGCTCTTTCCGCAGTCCATGGTTCCGGAGAAGAACACCAGCTCGGGCATGAGGGGTCGAGCACCTTTCACGGGGACGGTCACAGGGGGCGGAAAACGCGGTTACGAGCGTACTTCGAGCAGCGGGACGAGCTGTTCGACGGGGGTCAGGGAGCCGTGCATGCCGACCATCGCCGACTCGTGCGGCTCGTTGACCGACGCCGTGATGACGACGTCGTCGTGGGCGGCGGCGACCACATCGCCGATCCGGCCGTACACCCGCTCGTCGATCGTGGGGCCGAACCAGCCCGCGGCGATCGCCTCGTCCCGGCTCGCCACCCAGAACTGCTCGCCGAGCACCTCGCGCCAGACGGCCAGGACATCTCCCTGGGCGCCGGGGACCGCGTATACGTGGCGGGCTCGGCCCTCGCCGCCGAGCAGGGCGACGCCCGCGCGCAGCTCCCAGTCCTCGTCGAAGTCGATCCGTGACTGCTCGTCGAACGGGATGTCGATCATGCCGTGGTCGGCGGTGATGTAGAGCGCGGAGCGCGGCGGGAGCTGCTCGGCGAGGCGCTGGGCGAGCCCGTCGACGTACATCAACTGGCCGCGCCAGGCATCGGAGTCGACGCCGAAGCGGTGGCCCTTGCCGTCGACCTCGCTGTAGTACGTGTAGACGAGTGAGCGGTCACCTGCGGCGAGGCGCTGGGCGGCGACGTCCATCCGGTCCTCGCCGGAGAGCCGGCCGAGGAATGAGCCGCCGCTGAGCGCGACCTTGGTGAGCGGGGTCTGCTCGAAGTCCGGGGAGGAGACCTGTGCGGTGTGCACACCCGCCGCGTCGGCGAGCCGGAAGACCGTGGGGTAGGGCTGCCAGACCTTCGGCGCGGTGAACGGCTTCCAGCGGAGCTGGTTCATCAGCGCGCCGGTCTCCGGGTTGCGCACGGTGTACCCGGGCAGGCCGTGCTCACCGGGCGGCAGTCCCGTACCGACGGAGGCGAGCGAGGTCGCGGTGGTGGAGGGGAAGCCGGCGGTGATGGGGCGGCCGGTGTTGCCGAGCGAGGTGGGGAGCAGGGAGTGCAGGAAGGGGGCTTCGCCGGGGTGGGCCTTGATCTGCTCCCAGCCGAGGCCGTCGATCAGGAAGACGCAGTTGCGGTCGGCGGGCGTCAGCTCGCCGATGGTGGCGGCGAGGCCTTCCACCCCCTGCCCGGCGGCGAGCGTCGGCAGCAGGTCGGCGAGCGAGCCGCTGCCGTACGCGGGGACGGGGGCGGTGTCGAGAGCGAGCGGGACCGGGTCCTGCCAGGCGGACTGGGCCATCACCGGCCGGTCGCCGCGGTGGCGGCCGTGGCCTCGGAGAGCGACTGGGCGAAGGCGAGGGTCTGGCGGACGGCGTCGGGGCCGTCCCCGGCCTCGCTGACGCGCAGGCTCAGGTCGTCGGCGGTGGAGCTGCCGGTGTAACCGTGGTCGGCCTCGCAGTTGGCATCGCCGCAGGCGGCGGGCTCCAGGTCGATCCGGGAGACGGCGCCCCAGCCGATGGTGAGGACGACCTCGCGGGGCAGCGTGCCCGCGACGTACTTCTCCGGGTTGGCCACCACCCGGCTGACCACGACGGAGGAGATCCGGTCGAGCTTGACCGACTCCGTGGAGGTGGTGGCGTACGGCGTCGGGGAGCTGGTGTCGGCGGCCTGCTCGTCGGTGTGGCTGACGATGAACCGGTGCCCGGTCAGGACGAGCACCGTGGCATGACGGCGGACCTCGTTGGAGTCGAACGTGGTCTCCTGGTGGACCAGGTACGAAGCGACCGGCTCTCCGCCGACGGCGGCCTCGACCGCCTCGGCCACGAGGGCCGGGTAGTAGCCGCTGCGCTCGATCGCCGCGCGCAGCCCCTGGGTCGTCGTACCGGTCTTTGCCATGCGCACCATCCTACGGGGGGCCGGTGACTGCCGGGGACGCGCTGGGGCCTGTCGTCGGACTGCAGGCCCCAGCGCGGGTCAGTAGCTGGGGAGGCGGCGGGGGCCGAGGTCGCCGCGCGGGGGCGGTGGGGCCAGGCGGACGCTCGCGCCCAGCACGGTGAGGCCCTGGGGGGCCACGACCACCGGTTCCAGCGCCACGGAGACCACTTCGGGGTGGTCGTCGACGAGCCGGGACAGCCGCAGCAGCAGCTCCTCCAGGGCGGGGGTGTCCACGGGTGCCGAGCCGCGCCAGCCGAAGAGGACCGGGGCCGCCTTGATCGACCGGATCAGCTCGGCGGCGTCGCGGTCGGTGGCCGGAACCAGCCGGTGCGCGGTGTCGCCGAGCAGCTCGGAGGGGGCGCCCGCGAGGCCGAAGGAGAGGATGGCCCCGGCTGCGGCGTCGATGGACGCCCGTACGACCGTGTCGACGCCACGGGGGGCCATGGACTGGACGACCGGGAGGAGTTCGGCGGGCTTGCCGAGGAGCTCGGTGAACTCGCCGTACGCCCGGCGCAGCGCGTCCTCGTCGGCGAGATCCAGCCGTACGCCGCCGAGGTCGGCACGGTGGCGCAGGTGGGGCGCGGTGGTCTTCAGCGCCACCGGGTAGCCGAGGCGGGCGGCCGCGGCGACGGCTGCCTCGGGGTCCGGGGCGGGGAGCGTGGGGCGTACGGGGATGCCGTAACGGCCGAGCAGCTCGCGGGCCTCGTCGTGGGTGAGGGGGCGGCCGCGCGGGTCGGGGGTGGCGCCGAGCAGGGTGCCGATCAGGGCGGCGGCGCCGGGCTCGTCGGTGGTCTCGTCCAGGAACTCGGGCACCTTGCCGGGCGTGGCCGCCTGGCGCCGCCACTGGGCGTACTTCACGACCTCGGCCAGGGCCCGTACGGCACGTTCGGCGGCGGGGTAGGCGGGGATGCGGCCGGGGGGTTCGTCTCCTGCGGCCTCTCCGCTCCCTCCGCCTTCTGCGGTTCCTTCGACCTGTCCGGTTCCTTCGGCCTCCGTGGCGGCCGCCGGGGGTTCCGTCGCGGCCGCGCCGGGGCCGGTCGGTGCCGCCGACGAGCCGGACGGCTGCGCGGCGAGCGTCGTGGGCCGGGTGCGAGGTGCGGCCGTGCTGCTCGCCGCGGCGAGGGCCTCCGCGAGGCCGCCGATCTCCACATGGACGACGGCGACGGGCTTGGCGGGTCCCCCGGCCGCCGCACCGTGCAGGGCGGCGGCCAGCACCTCGCCGTCACCGGTCTCGGCCTCGCCGTTCTCCCCCACCCACGGGATGGCGGTGACGATCACGGCGTCGCAGGTGCCGTCGGCGAGCGCCTCGGCCAGCGCGTCCCGGAAGTCCTGCGGCGATGCGGCCGTGGTGAGGTCGCGCGGCGGGCGCGGGCGGAGTCCCTCGGCCAGGCAGGCGTCGTACGTGAGGAGGCCGAGGGACTCGGAGTTGCCGAGGATCGCGACCCGGGGTCCGGCCGGGAGCGGCTGGCCGGCCAAAAGCAGTCCGGCGTCCACCATCTCGGTCACGGTGTCGACCCTGATGACGCCTGCCTGCCGCATCAGCGCGGAGACGGTGGCGTCGGGGATGCGGCTGACCGGGACGGCGTGGCCGGGCGGGTTGGTGCCGCTGTGCCGGGCGCCCTTCACCACGACGACGGGCTTCACGGCGGCGGTGCGGCGGGCGAGGCGGGTGAACTTGCGGGGGTTGCCGAGCGATTCGAGGTAGAGGAGGGCGACGTCGGTGTCCTGGTCCTCGAACGAGTACTGAAGGAAGTCGTTGCCGGAGACGTCGGCCCGGTTGCCCGCCGAGATGAACGAGGAGAGGCCCGCGCCGCGCCGGTGGAGGCCGGAGAGGAGGGCGATGCCGATCGCGCCGGACTGGGTGAACAGGCCGATCCGGCCGCGGGCGGGCGACTCGGGTGCGAGGGAGGCGTTCAGCCGGACGGATTCGGCGGTGTTGATGATGCCGAAGGCGTTGGGGCCGATGATCCGCATGCCGTACGAGCGGGCCTGGCGGACCAGTTCGCGCTGGAGCTCGCGGCCGGCGGAGCCCCGCTCGGCGTAACCGGCGGAGAGGACGACGAGGCCCTGGACGCCGTGCTCGCCGCAGTCGGCGACCGCCTCGGGGACCCGGTGGGCGGGGACCGCGATGACGGCGAGGTCGATCTGCTCGCCGATCTCGCCGAGCGAGCGGTGGGCGGAAATTCCGTCGAGGGTAGCGAGGCCCTCGTCGAAGGCGCGGTTCACGGCGTAGGTGCGGCCGGTGAAGCCGGCGGCGAGGAGGTTGCGCAGGACCGTGCGGCCCACTCCCCCGGGCGTGCGGCCGGTGCCGATCACCGCGACTGAGCCGGGGGCGAGGAGACGCTGCACCGAGCGGGCCTCGGCGCGCTGTTCGCGGCCGCGCTGGACGGCGAGGGACTTCTCGGTGGGTTCGAGGTCGAGGGTGAGATGGACGGAGCCGTCCTCGAAGCTGCGCTGCTGGGTGTAGCCGGCGTGCCGGAACACCTTGATCATCTTGTTGTTGGCGGGGAGCACCTCGGCGGCGAAGCGTCGGATGCCGCGCTCGCGGGCGACGGCGGCGATGTGTTCGAGCAGGGCCGAGGCGACGCCACGGCCCTGGTGGGCGTCCTGGACGAGGAAGGCGACCTCGGCCTCGTCGGCGGGGGCGGAGGCGGGCCTGCCCTGTTCGTTGATGCGGTCGAAGCGGACGGTTCCGATGAACTCGCCGCCGATCGTGACGGCCAGTCCCACCCGGTCGACGTAGTCGTGATGGGTGAAGCGGTGCACGTCCCGGTCGGAAAGGCGGGGGTACGGTGCGAAGAACCGGTAGTACTTCGACTCGTCGGAGACCTGCTCGTAGAAGCTGACCAGCCGTTCGGCATCGTCCGTGGTGATCGGTCTGATGCGTGCGGTGCCACCGTCGCGGAGCACCACGTCCGCTTCCCAGTGATCGGGGTACGCGTGATGCGGACTCTGCTCCGGCGTGGGCTCCATGGGCAAAGCCTACGGCCGGTATCCCGGTCGCGGAGGGATCGGTACCGGGGCAGTGTGAGGACCACCCCGGCCAGGCGTGCCGGAGGGGAGGGAGGCCGGGCACAGCATTGCGCACCGCATGAGAGACTGGTCTAGACAACCGTTGATATGTGAAGGGCAGAACCATGGCTGAGCGCCGCGTAAACGTCGGTTGGGCCGAGGGCCTGCACGCCCGCCCCGCTTCCATCTTCGTCCGTGCCGCCACGGCTTCCGGCGTCCCCGTGACGATCGCCAAGGCCGACGGCAACCCGGTCAACGCCGCCTCCATGCTCGCGGTGCTGGGTCTGGGTGCGCAGGGTGGCGAGGAGATCGTGCTCGCGTCCGACGCGGACGACGCCGAGGCCGCCCTGGACCGTCTGGCGAAGCTGGTCGCCGAGGGACTCGAAGAGCTTCCCGAGACCGTCTGAGGAACCCGAGACCGCACAACGGCGACGGACCCTGAGCCGTGGTTCCCCGAGGGGGGCCACGGCTCTTTCGTTATTTCTGACGCCGATGCGTCGCCCCCTCAGAGCTTGGCTCACTCAGGGCCTTATTCAGGCAGCATGGATAAAGCCCTCGGCAATTACTTCTCTTTGTATACGGTGCCCTTGTTAATGACGGGCACCCGCGATGTTTACGCCGTGTTGCGAAGAACTCACCCGGGGCGGCGGCGCCGCTCGCCGGCCGGGGCGGTCCGGGCGGCGCAGCCGGTGTGCCCCGGCGGCTCGTTCCGCATGCTGGGCGGTCAGCACCCTGGCCCGTTCCGTGTCGCCGCGCGCCACCGCGTCCACGATGGCCCCGTGCTCGGCCCAGGAGTCGACCGGGCGGGCCGGCTGCTCGACAGCGTACATCCAGGCGATCTTGTGTCGGAGCTGGGTGAGCAGGGCGATGAGACCGGGGCTGCCGGAGGCCTGGGCGAGGGTCTCGTGGAACCAGCCGCCCAGCGACCGCAGATCCTCCCCTTCGCCCCGGCGGGCCCGCTCCTGGCCCAGTCTGACCAGGCCGCGGAGCACCTTCAGGTGGGCCTCCGTGCGGCGCTGGGCGGCCCGGGCCGCACCGAGCGGCTCCAGGAGCATCCGCACCTCCAGCAGGTCGGCGGCCTCCCGCTCGGTGGGCTCGGCGACACAGGCCCCGGCGTGCCTGCGGGTGACGACGAAGCCCTCGGACTCCAGGGTGCGCAGCGCCTCGCGCACCGGGACGCGGGAGACCCCGTACCGGCGCGCCAGCAGCTCTTCGGTGAGGCGGCTGCCGCGCTCGTAGACACCGGAGACGATGTCGTCACGGATTGCCGTGCATACCGAGTGCGCGGGAACGCGCATGTCCGAACCTCCGCCTTGATCCCCGCGAAACGCGGCCGGCCGACGCCTGTTCCGTGACTCTATTGCAGTCTGCCGCAATTTCCGATGGCAGGCCGGAGTTGCTGGATATCTTCTGGCCAGGGCCGGGGCGGGAGCGACTCGGTACTGGGCTTTCCCCGGCGCATACCGAAGGCCCCGGCGGCAAACCGGGGCCTTCGGAAGTCGGGCGTCGCGCGAGGTGGGGTCAGAGGCTCAGACCGTGCGAGCGCAGGTAGCCGACCGGGTCCATGTCCGAGCCGTACTCCGGGGTGGTCCGGGCCTCGAAGTGGAGGTGCGGGCCGGTGGAGTTGCCGGTGGAGCCGGAAAGGCCGATCTGCTGGCCGGAGGTGACGCTCTGGCCGACGGAGACGCCGATCGAAGAGAGGTGGCCGTACTGGGTGTAGGTGCCGTCCGTCATCCGGAGCACGATGTTGTTGCCGTACGCGCCGCCCCAGCCTGCCTCGACGACCGTACCGGCGCCGACCGCGACGACGGAGCTGCCGGAGGCTGCGCGGAAGTCCACGCCGGAGTGGCTGCCGGAGGACCAGAGCGCGCCACCCGACTTGTAGCCGGTGGTGACGTACGAGCCGGCGACCGGGAGGTGGAAGGCGTTGAGGCGGGCGCGCTCGGCGGCGCGGGCGGCCCGGGCCTTCTCCTCGCGCACCTCCTTGGCGCGGGCGTCGGCCTTGCGCTGGGCCTCGGCCTTCGCCTTGGCCTTCGCGGCCTTGGCCTTGGCTTCGGCGGCCGCCTTGGCCTTCGCCTTGGCGATGGCTTCGGCCTGCTGGTGCTGCGCCCGGGCCTGGGCGTCGATCTGCTCGGCGAGCGTGGCGTCGAGGGCGACGGCCTGCGTGAGTCCAGTCTCGACGGTCTTGGGGGCCTCGGAGTCCGCTGCGACGGCCGGGGAGGCCAGGGAGCCGAGGACTCCGGTGGTGGCCAGGGCCGCGACGCCGGCGACCTGGGCGCTGCGGCGCGTCAGGCGGCTCGGGGCACGGTGCTTCCCGGTGGCACGGGTGAACGCCATGGAGGGGCTGATCCTTTCCTTCCTTCTCGCCTACCGGGTTAGCTGACGGGTTCGGAGCAGGAAGGTCTCCTACGGAGCTCCGCGCCGGGTCACGGCACGGGGATCCGATTCACCCCAGGGACTGCGTGGGTCCCCGGCTCCCCAGGCTCGCGCCTGACGGGGACTCGGCGATGGCTGCCCGGCGCCGCGGATGCGGCATACGGGTTACGGACAGCTGGGCCGACGCTAGGCGGGGCGGCTTCCCGCCACCAAACGGACAGGGCGATTTGTCGCGCATCCCACAGGGCATATATGCGCTCTCTCCAATGAATGGAATGAATAGCCCTTAACGGACAAATGCGAGGACCCCGGCGGATCGCACTCCGCCGGGGTCCTCTTCGTCCTGTTGTGTACCGACGACGCGTCAGCCGCTGACGACGGTCACCTCGCCGATGCCGAGCGCCTTCACCGGCTCCGCGATCTGGGCCGCGTCCCCCACCAGGACCGTGACCAGCCGGTCCACCGGGAAGGCACTGACCACGGCCGCGGTCGCCTCCACGGTGCCCGTCTCGGCGAGGCGGGCGTACAGCTGGGCCTGGTAGTCGTCGGGCAGGTGCTGCTCGACCTGGTCGGCCAGCGTGCTCGCGACCGAGGCGGCCGTCTCGAACTTCAGCGGGGCGACGCCCACCAGGTTCTGCACGGCCGTCTCGCGCTCGGCGTCGGTCAGCCCCTCGGCCGCCAGCGTCCGCAGGACCTTCCAGAGGTCCTCCAGCGCCGGGCCGGTGGACTCGGTGTCCACCGAACCGCTGATGGCGAGCATCGCCGCGCCGCCCGAGTCGGGGCCGGTGGAGCGCAGAACCTGGGCGAAGGCGCGTACGCCGTAGGTGTAACCCTTCTCCTCGCGCAGCACCCGGTCCAGCCGGGAGGTGAGCGTGCCGCCCAGGCAGTACGCGCCGAGCACCTGGGCCGGCCAGACGCGCTCGTGCCGGTCGGCGCCGATGCGGCCGATCAGCAGCTGGGTCTGTACCGCGCCGGGGCGGTCCACGATGACCACACGGCCGGTGTCGTCGGCGGTGATCGGCGGGACCGGACGGGCCTGGCCCGCGTTGCCCGACCAGTCACCGAGGGTGTCGGCGAGCAGGGCGTCCAGGTCGATGCCGGTGAGGTCGCCGACGATCACGGCCGTCGCGGTGGCGGGGCGGATGTGGGCGTCGAAGAAGGCGCGCACGGCGGCGGCGTCGATCCGCCGCACCGTCTCCTCGGTGCCCAGACGCGGGCGGGACATCCGGGCGGTGGCCGGAAAGAGCTCCTTGGAGAGCTGCTTGGCGGCGCGCCGGGACGGGTTGGCCTGCTCGTGCGGGATCTCGTCGAGGCGGTTGCCGACGAGCCGCTCGATCTCGCTCTCGGCGAAGGCCGGGGCGCGCAGAGCCTCGGCGACCAGGCCGAGCGCCTTGGCCAGCCGGGAGGCCGGGACCTCCAGGGAGACCCGGACGCCGGGGTGGTCGGCGTGCGCGTCCAGGGTGGCGCCGCACCGCTCCAGCTCGGCGGCGAACTCCTCGGCGCTGTGCTTGTCGGTGCCCTCGGAGAGCGCGCGCGACATGATCGTGGCCACGCCGTCCAGGCCCTCGGGCTCGGCGTCCAGCGGCGCGTCCAGGAAGATCTCCACCGCGACGACCTGCTGGCCGGGGCGGTGGCAGCGCAGCACGGTCAGCCCGTTGGGCAGGGCGCCGCGCTCGGGCGCGGGGAACGCCCACGGCCGGGCGGTGCCCGGGGTCGGCTGCGGGTGGTACTCCATGGCTACTCCAGTCACGGCGGCGTCGCTCACTTGTCCGCCCCCTCGGGCGCGTCGATGGCCTCGTCGGCGTCCTCGGCCGGCTCGATCGGCTCGTAGACCAGCACCGCCCGGTTGTCGGGGCGCAGAGCCGCCTGGGCCGCCTCGCGCACCTCCTCCGCGGTGATGTCCAGGACGCGTCCCACGGCACTCAGGGCGAGCTGCGGGTCGCCGAACAGGACCGCGTAACGGCACAGTTCGTCGGCGCGGCCCGCGACCGTCCCCAGACGGTCCAGCCACTCACGCTCCAACTGCGCCTGGGCCCGCTCCATTTCCTCGGGCGTGGGCCCCTCGGCGGCGAACCGGGCCAACTCCTCGTCGACCGCGGTCTCGATCTGCTCCACCTCGACACCGCCGGAGGTCTTCACGTCCAGCCAGCCCAGCGAGGGCGCCCCGGCGAGCCGCAGCAGCCCGAAGCCCGCCGCCACCGCCGTACGGTCGCGGCGGACCAGGCGGTTGTGCAGGCGGGAGGACTCGCCGCCGCCCAGCACGGTCAGCGCCAGGTCGGCCGCGTCACAGGCGCGGGTGCCGTCGTGCGGGAGCCGGTAGGCGGCCATCAGCGCTCGCGCCGGGACCTCCTCGTGGACCACTTCGCGCAGCTGCTCGCCGATGATCTCGGGCAGGGTGCCGTCGCGCGGCGGCTGCTTGCCGTCGTGGGACGGGATGGAGCCGAAATACTTCTCGACCCAGGCGAGGGTCTGCTCGGGGTCGATGTCCCCGACGATCGAGAGCACCGCGTTGTTGGGCGCGTAGTACGTACGGAAGAACGCGCGGGCGTCCTCCAGCGTGGCCGCGTCCAGGTCGGCCATGGAGCCGATCGGGGTGTGGTGGTACGGGTGGCCCTCGGGGTAGGCGAGGGCGGTGAGCTTCTCGAACGCGGTGCCGTAGGGCACGTTGTCGTAACGCTGGCGCCGTTCGTTCTTGACGACGTCGCGCTGGTTCTCCATGGACTCCTCGTCGAGGGCGGCGAGGAGGGAGCCCATACGGTCGGCTTCCAGCCAGAGAGCCAGCTCCACCTGATGGGTGGGCATGGTCTCGAAGTAGTTGGTCCGCTCGAAGCTGGTCGTCCCGTTGAGCGAGCCGCCGGCCCCCTGGACGAGCTCGAAGTGACCGTTCCCCTTGACCTGTCCCGAGCCCTGGAACATCAGGTGCTCGAAGAGGTGAGCCAGGCCGGTGCGTCCCTTGACCTCGTGGCGCGAACCGACGTCGTACCAGAGGCAGACCGCGGCGACCGGGGTCAGATGGTCCTCGGAGAGCACCACACGCAGGCCGTTGGCCAGGCGGTGCTCGGTCGCTGTCAAGCCGCCGGAGCCGGCCTGTGCTGTGGCCGTGTGACCCATGGGCATGTACGTCCCTTCGATCGCGATACTGGACTTCCTGCCAGACCTGCCACTCTAAGCAAGCGCACCGGCACCTGGCGAAGTTCCCGTTCCGCCGATGTTTCCGTCGATGGTGTCGTGGGCGCCGCGGGCCGGGCCGCCGAGGACCGCTTGGGACGGGTCGAGGTCGGCGTTGTCAGTGCGGCGGTCCACAATGGTCCGCGACAGCAGCTCGTCCTGTCAGCTCGTGTCGCCCCGAACAAGTTCAGGTTGTCCGAACAGAATCCGTGAAGGAGTCGCAGCCGCGATGGCCCGCCGTAGCACGAAGACCCCGCCGCCGGACGACTTCGAGGAGAAGATCCTCGACATCGACGTCGTCGACGAAATGCAGGGCTCCTTCCTCGAGTACGCGTACTCGGTGATCTACTCCAGGGCCCTGCCCGACGCCCGCGACGGCATGAAGCCGGTGCACCGGCGCATCGTGTCCCAGATGAACGAGATGGGGCTGCGTCCCGACCGCGGCTACGTGAAGTGCGCGCGCGTCGTCGGCGAGGTCATGGGCAAGCTGCACCCCCACGGTGACGCGTCGATCTACGACGCCCTGGTGCGGATGGCACAGCCCTTCTCGATGCGGCTGCCCCTGGTCGACGGCCACGGCAACTTCGGTTCCCTCGGCAACGACGACCCGCCGGCCGCGATGCGGTACACCGAGTGCCGGATGGCCGACGCCACGTCACTGATGACCGAGGCGATCGACGAGGACACCGTCGATTTCCGGTCGAACTACGACGGCCAGGAGCGCGAGCCGGTCGTCCTGCCTGCGGCCTATCCCAACCTCCTGGTCAACGGGGTCTCGGGGATCGCAGTCGGCATGGCGACCAACATGCCCCCGCACAACCTGGGCGAGGTCATCGCCGCCGCCCGCCATCTGATCAGGCACCCGGGCGCCGACGTCGAGACGCTGATGCGTTTCGTTCCCGGCCCCGATCTGCCCACCGGCGGCCGGATCGTCGGGCTCACCGGCATCAAGGACGCGTACACGGGGGGCCGCGGCACGTTCAAGATCCGTGCCACCGTCGCCGTGGAGGACGTGACACCGCGCCGCAAGGGCCTCGTCGTCACCGAACTCCCCTTCACCGTCGGCCCGGAGAAGGTGATCGCCAAGATCAAGGACCTGGTCTCGGCGAAGAAGCTCCAGGGCATCGCCGACGTGAAGGACCTCACCGACCGGGCGCACGGCCTGCGTCTGGTCATCGAGGTGAAGAACGGCTTCGTGCCGGAAGCGGTGCTGGAGCAGCTCTACAAGCTGACGCCGATGGAGGAGTCCTTCGGCATCAACAATGTGGCGCTGGTCGACGGCCAGCCGCTCACCCTGGGCCTCAAGGAGCTGCTGGAGGTCTATCTCGACCATCGCTTCGAGGTCGTGCGCCGGCGCAGCGAGTTCCGCCGCACCAAGCGCCGCGACCGGCTGCACCTGGTCGAGGGGCTGATCGTCGCCCTCCTCGACATCGACGAGGTCATCCGGATCATCCGGGACAGCGACAACTCGGCGCAGGCGAAGGAGCGCCTGATGGCGCACTTCTCGCTGAGCGAGATCCAGACGCAGTACATCCTGGACACGCCGCTGCGCCGGCTCACCCGCTTCGACCGGATCGAGCTGGAGAGCGAGCAGGACCGGCTCACCGGCGAGATCGACGCGCTGACGGCGATCCTGGAGTCGGACGCGGAGCTGCGCAAGCTGGTCTCCTCGGAGCTGGCCGCCGTGGCGAAGAAGTTCGGCACGGACCGGCGCACGGTGCTGCTGGAGTCGGCCGCGTCGCAGATCGCGTCCGTACCGCTGGAGGTCGCCGACGACCCGTGCCGGGTGCTGCTCTCCTCGACGGGTCTGCTGGCTCGTACGGCCAACGCGGAGCCGGTCGAGATCTCCGAGGACGCCCGGCGGACCAAGCACGACGTGATCGTCTCGGCGGTCGCGGCGACGGCGCGCGGCGATGTGGGGGCGGTGACCTCCACCGGGCGGCTGCTGCGGCTCTCGGTGATCGACCTGCCCCAGCTGCCGGACACCCATGCGGAGCCCAACCTCTCGGGTGGGGCGATGATCTCGGAGTTCCTCAACCTGGAGGCGGACGAGGAGCTCATCTGCCTCACGACCCTCGACGAGGCGTCGCCGGGGCTGGCGGTCGGCACACTCCAGGGCGTGGTGAAGCGCGTCGTGCCGGACTATCCGGCCAACAAGGACGAGCTGGAGGTCATCACCCTCAAGGACGGTGACCGCGTCGTGGGCGCGGTCGAGCTGCGCACGGGCGAGGAGGACCTGGTCTTCATCACCTCCGACGCCCAGCTCCTGCGCTACCCGGCGGCCTCGGTGCGTCCGCAGGGGCGGGCCGCCGGAGGCATGGCGGGCGTCAAGCTGGCGGCCGGGGCCGAGGTGCTGTCGTTCACGGCGGTCGATCCGGTGGTGGAGGCGATCGTGTTCACGGTGGCCGGTTCGCACGGGACGCTGGACGACTCGGTGCTGACGTCGAAGCTCACTCCGTTCGACCAGTATCCGCGCAAGGGCCGGGCGACCGGCGGGGTGCGCTGCCAGCGGTTCCTGAAGGGCGAGGACGTCTTGGTCTTCGCCTGGGCGGGCGCCACTCCGGCCCGGGCCGCCCAGAAGAACGGCGCCCCGGCGAAGCTGCCGGAGGCGGACCCGCGCCGCGACGGTTCGGGGACGCCGCTGCTGCAGCCGGTGGCCGTGATCGCGGGGCCGCCGCTGTAGGCGGTCCGGGACGATACGGGGAGCGGTCCGGGGACGTTACGCCTCGGCGGCCGCTTCCCGCACGTCCACGGGTACGTCTCCGGGGCCCGGTTCCCGTTGTACGTACCGGAGCACGCCCCACATCCTGCGTTCGGCGTCCGGGGCGTCGAGGCCGTCGGCGGAGGTCCGCGCCGGGTCCGGGCTCTCCGACGGCTCCGCGCGGCAGGCGGTGAGCCCGGCCCGCAGCGCCTCGCCGTCGGTTCCGGCGCCGATCATGACGAGCTGGGTGAGCCGCTGTTCGCCCCGCGCCCACGGCTGCGGTACGAAACGCAGGAACCGGCCGACCGCGTGCAGCGCGTACTTGTTGTCCCGGTCCCCCACGCCGAAGTCCGCGAACCCCTTGATCCGGTAGAGGCCTTCGGGGCGGGAGTCGAGGAACGCCAGGAAGCGGCGCGGGTCCATGGGGACGTCCGAGGTGAAGTCGACGCTCTCGTAGGCCGCGTGAAAGTGGTCGGCGTGGCCCTCGTGCCCGTCGTGCCCGCCCTCCTCCCGTAGCAGATCCTCGAACGTGAGCTGACGGGCCTTCTCCTCGCCGTCGGGCCGCAGCGCCGGGTCGAAGAGAAGCTCCGGGTCGATCCGGCCGTGCACGGCGGAGATCACGGCGGCGGGTCCGCTCAGCTCCGCGACCGTCGCGCGCAGCCGCTCCTGCTCGGCCTCCCTCACCCGGTCGGTCTTGTTCAGGACGACGAGGTCCGCGACGGCGAGATGGCGGTCGATCTCCGGGTGGCGCTCCCGGGTCCCGTCGAACTCGGCGGCGTCGACGACCTCGACCAGACCCCCGTACAGGATGTGCGGGTTGTCGCTGGCCAGCAGCATCCGTACCAGCTCCTGGGGTTCGGCGAGGCCGCTCGCTTCGATGACGATCAGGTCCAGCCGGGCGGAGGGGCGGGTGAGCGTCTCCAGGAAGGTGTCGAGTTCGCTCGCGTCGACCGCGCAGCACAGGCAGCCGTTGCCCAGGGAGACCGTCGATCCGACCTGCCCCGCGACCGTCATGGCGTCGATCTCGATGGCACCGAAGTCGTTGACGATCACACCGATCCGGGTGCCCGCGCGGTTGCGGAGCAGGTGGTTCAGGAGCGTGGTCTTGCCTGATCCGAGAAAGCCCGCCAGGACGACGACCGGGATCTGCTGGGTGCGGGGCGGGGTCAACGGGTGCCTTCCTCGGATGGGCGGTCAAGGTGCGGGCACCGGCTGCGGCGGAGGTGTGCCGATGTAGCGGGCCGCGGGGCGGATGATCTTCGAGTCCTCCGCCTGCTCCAGGATATTGGCGCTCCACCCGATCACCCGCGCCGCACAGAAGGTGGGCGTGAACATCGCACGCGGCAGCCCGCAGAGCTCCATGAGGACCCCGGCGTAGAACTCCACGTTGGTGTGCAGCTCCCGCCCCGGCTTGAGCTCCGCGAGGATGGCCTCGACCTGCCGTTCGACCTCCACGGCGAAGTCGACGAGCGGGCCGCCGAAGCCCTGCGCGATCGACTTGAGCATCCGGGAGCGCGGGTCCTCGGTGCGGTAGACGGGGTGGCCGAAGCCCATGATGCGGCGACCGGAGAGGACCTGCTGGCGGATCCAGCCGTCGATGCGGTCCGGGGTGCCGATGGCGTCCAGGGTGTCCAGCGCACGGCTCGGCGCCCCGCCGTGCAGCGGTCCGGAGAGCGCACCGACGGCGGCGATCAGACAGGCGGCGAGGTCGGCGCCGGTGGAGGCGACGACGCGGGCGGTGAACGTCGAGGCGTTGAAGCCGTGGTCGACCGTGGAGATGAGGTACTGCTCGACGGCCCGGACCCGGTCGGGCTCCGCCTCGGTGCCGGTGAGCATGTAGAGGTAGTTGGCCGCGTACGGCAGATCCTCGCGGGGCTCGACGGGTTCGAGGCCCTCACCGAGGCGCTGGAGCGCGGTCAGGATCGTGGGTACGGCGGCGCAGGCGGCCAGCGCGTCCGCGCGGCGGCGGTCGGCGTCCAGGTCGTAGACCGGGCGGTATCCGCTGGAGGCGCCGAGCAGCGACAGGGCCGTACGGAGTCCGGCGAGCGGTCCTGAGACGGCGCCCGCACGGGCGATCGCGGGCAGGGCCTCTCGTACGTCGGCGGGGAGCGCGCGCAGGCTCGCCGTACGACCGGCGAAGTCGGCGGCCGCCGCCCGGCCGGGCAGCTCGCCGTGGAGCATCAGGTACCAGACGTCCTCGAAGCCGCGGGTCTGCGCGAGCTCGATCGCCGAGTACTGGCGGTAGTGGTAGAAGCCCTCGCGGCCGCGGACATCGCCGAGCGCGGTGTCGGTGACGACGACGCCGGCGAGTCCGCGGGGGACGGCAGGGACGACAGGGGTGGTGGTCATGGCCCTTCTCTCCTCCGTGCATGAAACATTGATTCGACTGTCCATGCTTGACTGGAAGTCTGTCAATGTTGATTCAATCAACGTGGAGGCGGTGGATACGGTGGTCCCCATGACGGATCAACGAGAGCCCGGTCGGCCGGACGCACCCCGGCTGACCACCCGCGAGGCGGCCGAGCTGCTGGGGGTGAAGCCGGAGACGGTGTACGCGTACGTCAGCCGTGGCCAGCTCAGCAGCGCGCGGGCGGCCGGGGCCCGGGGCAGCACCTTCGACGCCGACGAGGTACGGGCCCTGGCGCGCCGCTCGGGGCGGCGCGAGCCGTCACCGGCCGGGGGCGACCTCGTGTTCCGTACCGGCATCACCCTCATCGAGGAGGACCGGTACTCCTTCCGCGGGGTCGACGCGACGGAGCTGGCCCGGCGCCACAGCTACGAGGAGGTCGCGGAGTGGCTGTGGACCGGCGAGCTGCAGCCGGGCGTCCGCTTCGTGGCGCCCCCCGAGACCCTGGCGGCCGCCCGCCGGACGGTCGGCGCGCTGCCCGCGCACAGCGGTTCGACGGACCGGCTGCGGGTGGCGGTGACCGCCGCCGCCGCCACGGATCCGCTGCGGTTCGACCTGTCGCCCGAGGCGGTGCTGAGCAGTGCGCGGAGCCTGATCCCGACGCTGGTGGGAGCGTTGCCGGCGGTGGGCGCACCGGAGGCCGACGGTGATTCCCTGGCCCGGCAGCTATGGCCCCGGCTGACCGCGCGACCGGCCGACGCCGCGGCCCTCGCCGTCCTGGACGCCGCCCTGGTCCTGCTGATCGACCACGACCTCGCGGCCTCCACCCTGGCCGCCCGGGTCGCCGCCTCGGCGCACGCCCACCCTTACGCCGTGGTCTGCGCCGGCCTCGGGGTCCTGGAGGGGCCGCTGCACGGCGCCGCGAGCGGGCTGGCCCACCGCATGCTCCAGGAGGCCGTGGACCGGGGCAGCGCGGTCCCGGTGGTCGCCGACCACCTGCGGACCGGGCGCCGGGTGCCGGGGCTGGGCCACCGGCTCTACCGGGGCGAGGACCCGCGGGCCAGGACCCTGTTCGCCCTGCTGGAGGGCGTACCGCAGGCGGCCGGGGCACTGGCGGCGGCCCGGGAGGTCGTCGCCACGACGGCCCGCCACGCACCGCTGCACGCCAACATCGACCTGGCGCTCGCCGTCCTCTCCGTCTCCTGCGGGATGGCGGCGGAGGCGGGCGAGACGGTGTTCGCGGTCTCCCGCACGGCGGGCTGGATCGCGCACGCGCTGGAGGAGTACGGGGAGCGCCCGCTGCGGATCCGGCCGAACGGGCAGTACACCGGCCCCCGGCCCCCGCAACCCACGCCTTGAACCCCAGGTCCGTCCCAGTGCAAATGAGCTACGGATCAGAGGAAATTCTCGCGCGGCGGCTGGGCGGTGGAGCCGCGCACCACCAGTTCGGGCTCGAAGAGCAGCTCGTCCGAGGGCACGGACCGCCCGCCGATCTGCACCGAGAGCAGCTCCACGGCCGCGCGCCCCATGGCCTCGATGGGCTGGCGGACGGTGGTCAGCGGCGGCTCGGTGCAGTTCATGAACGCCGAGTCGTCGTAACCCACGACCGATACGTCGCCGGGCACCGAGAGCCCCCGGCGGCGGGCGGCCCGGACCGCGCCCAGGGCCAGCGGGTCGCTGGCGCAGATGATGCCGGTGACACCTCGCTCCAGCAGGCGCATGGCGGCGGCCTGTCCGCCCTCCAGCGAGAACATCGCCCGTGCCACCCACTCGTCGGGGATGCTCGTGCCGGTCTCCTCGGCGAGCACCCGGGCGGCGGCGAGCTTGCGCTGCGAGGGCACGTGGTCGGAGGGGCCGAGGACGAGGCCGATGCGCTCGTGGCCGAGCGAGACGAGGTGGCGCCAGGCCTGTTCGACCGCCACGGAGTCGTCGCAGGAGACGCCGGGGAAGCCGAGGCTGTCGATGGCCGCGTTGATCAGGACGACGGGGATCTTGCGGTCGGCGAGCACCTTGTAGTGGTCGTGCGGTGCGTCCTCCTGGTGGTAGAGGCCGCCCGCGAAGACCACACCGGAGACCTGCTGCTGGAGGAGGAGCTCGACGTAGTCGGCCTCCGAGACCCCGCCCTTGGTCTGCGTGCAGAGCACCGGGGAGAGCCCCTGCTGGGCGAGCGCGCCGCCGACCACCTCGGCGAAGGCCGGGAAGATCGGGTTCTGCAGCTCGGGCAGGACCAGCCCGACCAGCCGCGCCCGCTCCCCCCGCAACTGGGTGGGCCGCTCGTAACCGAGGACGTCCAGCGCGGAGAGGACGGCCTGCCTGGTGGCGTCGGAGACGCCCGGCTTGCCGTTCAGCACCCGGCTGACCGTCGCCTCGCTGACTCCCACCTTCTGGGCCACTTGAGCAAGTCGTCGCGTCATGAACGCAAGATTAACGCAAGAAGCGCAAGTGGATTGCGCTCCTGACGAACTCGCCGCCACCCCCCGGAACGCCCGTGCGAGAACGCTCACAGAAGCTGCGCCGCCAGGCAGGAGGAGGGCGAGACCCCTGGCCCGCCCGCACGCGCCCGCCCACGGATTTCCGCGCGGCCCCAGCGCCCTTTACCGTCTCTACGATGAACGCCCCACCGCTCTCCGACCGGGGACCGCGCCGGTTCGGCTGGCCGCAGCGGGTCTTCTCCCAGGTGCTGCTGATGCAGCTGGCCATCATCACGGGCGTCACCGTGCTGGCCACCGGCCTGTTCCTGGCCCCCCTCAGCGCCCAGCTGGACGACGAGGCGATGCGCCGCGCGCTGGCCATCGCCCGGAGCACGGCCGCCCAGCCGGGCATCGCGGAGGACCTGCGCACCACGCAGCCGTCCGCGCTCGGCCCCGTCCAGTCCGCCGCCGAGCGGATCAGGCGGGCCACCGGCGCGGAGTACGTCGTCGTCATGGACCGCCGAGGCGTGCGCTGGTCGCACCCGGAGGCGGACCGGATCGGCGAAGTGGTCTCCACCGACCCCGGGGACGCGCTCCGCGGCCGGGACGTCATGGAGATCGACAGCGGCACGCTCGGCCGCTCGGCCCGGGGCAAGGTGCCGCTGCTCGGCGCCTCCGGCTCGTCCGAGGTGGTCGGCGCGGTCTCGGTCGGGATCGAGTACGACAGCGTCCGCGCCCGCCTCCTCGGCACGATCCCGGGACTTCTCGCGTACGCGGGGACCGCCCTGGCCGTCGGCGCCCTCGCCGCGTACCTGATCTCCCGCCGGCTCCAGCGGCAGACCCATGACCTGGCGTTCTCCGACATCTCCGCGCTGCTGACCGAGCGGGAGGCGATGCTGCACTCCATCCGTGAAGGGGTCGTCGCGCTCGACGGCACGGGTCGGATCCGGCTGCTCAACGACGAGGCGCAGCGGCTGCTGGGGCTCGGCCCCGAGGCGGCGGGAAGGCCGCTGGAGGAGGTGCTGGACGCGGGCCGGACCGTGGACGTGCTGGCGGGCCGGGTGGTGGGCGAGGACCTGCTGGCCGTCCAGGGCAGCCGGGTGCTGCTGGCCAACCGGATGGAGACGGACGACGGCGGGGCCGTGGTCACCCTGCGCGACCGGACCGAGCTCGAACACCTCGGCCGTGAACTCGACTCCACCACCGGGCTGATCGACGCGCTGCGCGCCCAGGACCACGAGCACGCCAACAGGCTGCACACCCTGCTGGGGCTGCTGGAGCTGGAGATGCACGAGGACGCCATGGAGTTCGTCACGGAGGTGGTGGGCGTCCACCGGGCGACGGCGGAGCAGGTCACCGAGAAGGTGCGGGACCCGCTGCTGGCCGCGCTGCTCGTCGGCAAGGCGACGGTCGCCGCCGAACGCGGCGTCTCGCTGCGGCTGGCCCCCGGCACGTTGCTGCCGGACCGGGTGGTCGACCCGCGCGGCCTGGTCACGGTGGTCGGCAACCTCGTCGACAACGCCACGGACGCGGCGGCGGGCTCGGGGGACGCCCGGATCGAGGTCGGTCTGCGGGCCGAGGGCCGTACGGTGGTGCTGCGGGTACGGGACAGCGGCCCCGGGATCGCCCCGGAGCGGTACGCGTCGATCTTCACCGAGGGCTGGTCCACCAAGGACCTCCCGGCCCACGGCAAGCGCGGCCTCGGGCTCCCGCTGGTCCGCAGGCTCGCGGAGCGCCAGGGAGGCAGTGTGACGGTCGCCGGGGCCGACGGGGGCGGGGCGGTCTTCACCGTCGTCCTCCCGGAGGCGCTCGGCACAGCGTGCCCCACGACGACCCATCCGGCCACGACGGGAGAGAACCGGTGATCCAGGTCCTGATCGTGGACGACGACGTCCGGGTGGCGGAGATCAATGCCGCGTACGTCGCGAAGGTCGCCGGATTCCGGGTGGCCGCACAGGCCCACTCGGCGGCCCGGGCGCTGGCCGTGGTCGAGGAGGTGCCCGTGGACCTGATCCTGCTGGACCACTACCTCCCGGACCGCAACGGCCTTGCCGTCGTACGGGAGCTGCGTCGGCTGGGCCGTCAGGTCGACGTGATCATGGTGACCGCCGCCCGCGACGTGGCGACCGTGCAGGACGCGATGCGGCACGGCGCGCTCCAGTACCTGGTGAAGCCGTTCACGTACGCGGGTCTGCGCTCGAAGCTGGAGGCGTACGCGGCGCTGCGCCACACGCTCGACGGCGGCGGGCAGGCCGAGCAGGCGGAGGTGGACCGGCTCTTCGGCGCGCTGTGGGCGGCGGGCCGGCCGGACCTGCCCAAGGGTCACTCCCCCACCACCGCCGAGCTGGTCAGGCAGGCGCTGCGCGACGCGGACGGCCCTCTCTCCGCCCAGGAGATCGCGGAGAGCGCCGGGATGAGCCGGCAGACGGCGCAGCGCTATCTGAAGCTGCTGGAGCGGACCGGCAAGGTCCGGCTGACGCTGCGGTACGGCGAGACGGGCCGCCCGGAGCACCGTTACGCCTGGGCGTAGGAGCCTTTCAGGCCGCCCCCGCCCCTGTCAGCGCCCGCACCTCGCTCTCGGCGTGCTTGGCCTCGTCCGGCCGCTCGCGCGAGGTGACCGTGCCGAGCCAGCCCGCCAGGAAGCCGAGCGGGATCGAGACGAGCCCCGGGTTCTCCAGCGGGAAGAGCTGGAAGTCGACGCCCGGGAACAGGGACGTGGGGCTGCCCGATACGACGGGTGAGAACGCGACCAGGACGACGGCGGGGACGAGGCCGCCGTACACCGCCCAGACCGCGCCCAGGGTGGTGAAGTTCCGCCAGAACAGGGAGTAGAGCAGGGCCGGGAGGTTCGCCGAAGCGGCCACGGCGAAGGCGAGGCCGACCAGGAACGCCACGTTGAGGTTCTGCGCGAGCAGGCCGAGTGCGATGGCGACCGCCCCGATCCCGGCGGCGGCAACCCGGGCGACGGCCACTTCGCCGTACTTCTTGCGGTCCGGGCGGCGGAGCGAGGCGTAGAGGTCGTGGGCGACGGAGGCCGAGGAGGCGAGCGTGATGCCCGCGACGACGGCCAGGATGGTGGCGAAGGCGATGGCGGCGACAACGGCGAACAGAACCGTTCCGCCGGTGGAACCCTCACCGCCGCCGAGCACCAGGGCCAGCAGCGGTACGGCGGTGTTGCCGGCGGCGTTCGAGGAGCGGACCTCGGCGGAGCCGACCAGGGCCGCGGCGCCGAAGCCGAGCACGATCGTCATCAGGTAGAAGCTGCCGATGAGGCCGATCGACCAGACGACGGACCGGCGTGCCGCCCGGGCTGTGGGCACGGTGTAGAAGCGCGACAGGATGTGCGGCAGCCCCGCGGTGCCGAGGACGAGGGCGACGCCCAGGCTGATGAAGTCGAGGCGAGCGGTCCAGTCGCCGCCGTAGCGCAGTCCGGGGGCGAGGAAGTTTCTGCCGTGGCCACTGCGTTCGGCCGCGGTGGTGAGCAGACCGTTGACGTCGCCGCGGAAGTGGACCAGGACGAGCACGGTGAGGGCGACGGCTCCGCCCATCAGCAGCACGGCCTTGACGATCTGGATCCAGGTGGTGGCGCGCATCCCGCCGAAGGAGACGTAGACGACCATCAGCGCGCCGACACCGACCACGGTCCAGGACCGGGCCGCGTCGCTCGTCCCCCCGAGCAGGAGGGCCACCAGGGAGCCCGCACCGACCATCTGTGCGACCAGGTAGAGCACGGAGACGGTGACGGAGGAGGTGCCGAGCGCGGTACGCACCGGGCGCTCCGCCATGCGTGCGGCGACCACGTCGGCGAGGGTGAACCGGCCGCAGTTGCGGACGAGTTCGGCCACCAGCAGCAGGACGACCAGCCAGGCGACCAGGAAGCCGACCGAGTAGAGCATGCCGTCGTAGCCGAACAGGGCGATCAGCCCGGAGATGCCGAGGAAGGAGGCGGCCGACATGTAGTCGCCGGCGATGGCGAAACCGTTCTCCATGGGCGAGAACAGGCGTCCGCCGGCGTAGAACTCCTCCGCGGAGCCCTGCCGGTTGCGGCTGACCCAGGTGGTGATGAAGAGCGTCACCGCGATGAACGCACAGAACAGCAGCAGGGCGAGTGTCTGGTGGTCGCCTCTCAACGTCCCAGCCCTCTCGTCATCTCCTGGGTGTCCCACCGCAGTTCGAGGGCGGCCCGATCCCTGCGCAGCCGCGCGTGGCGTGCGTACGCCCAGGTCAGGAGGAAAGTGGTGAGGAACTGGCCGAGACCCGCCACCATCGCCACGTTGACCGCTCCGGCGACCGGGCGGGCCATCAACGCGGGTGCCGTGGTGGCCGCGACGACGTACGCGAGGTACCAGAGGAGGAAGGCGAGGGCGGCGGGCGCCACGAAGCGGCGGTAGCGGCGGCGCACCTCGCGGAAGGCCGCGCTGCGGTGCACCTCCAGGTAGATCTCGGCCGCGCCGGCCCCGGGCCGCTTCTCCCCGGGGCCGCGCGGGCCGTCGGGCTCCGCGCCTCCCACGCCCTCCGCCTCGTCCCAGACCGCGGCCGACGCCTCGTACCACGGGTCGTCGAACCGCACTCCCGCGGCCGTCGGCCCTGCTTCCTTCTCCACCGAGCAACTCCCTTGTCCACGGACCTTTTCGGCCGCGTGGCCCACCATGGGCGGTGAAGGAAGGCCCCAGGTGCGTCATTCGCCCGAATTCACCTCTTCAGGTGACAGAAGTCCCGAACGCAGGCGGCCCCCGCTCCCCGGTGGTCCGGGAGCGAGGGCCTCAGGCGTGGCTACGGAGGCCTTACGCGTCGATGCGCGAGCGGTCCAGGGTCGCCGCCGAGCTGGTGATGAACTCCTTGCGGGGCGCGACCTCGTTGCCCATCAGGAGGTCGAAGACCTGCTCGGAGGATTCCAGGTCACCGATGTTGATCCGGCGCAGCGTGCGGTGGCGCGGGTCCATCGTGGTCTCGGCCAGCTGATCGGCGTCCATCTCGCCCAGGCCCTTGTAACGCTGGATGGACTCCTTGACCCGGACGTTCTTGCGCTGGAACTCCAGCAGCGTCTGGCGCAGCTCGTTGTCCGAGTAGGTGTACACGTACTTGTCCTGGCCCTTCTTGGGCTGGACCAGCTCGATCCGGTGCAGCGGGGGCACCGCCGCGAACACCCGTCCGGCCTCGACCATCGGGCGCATGTAGCGCTGGAAGAGGGTCAGCAGCAGGGTGCGGATGTGGGAGCCGTCCACATCGGCGTCGGTCATCATGATGACCTTGCCGTAGCGGGCGGCGTCGATGTCGAAGGTCCGGCCGGACCCGGCTCCTATGACCTGGATGATGGCGCCGCACTCGGCGTTCTTCAGCATGTCCGAGACGGACGACTTCTGGACGTTGAGGATCTTGCCGCGGATCGGCAGGAGCGCCTGGAACTCGCTGTTCCGGGCCAGCTTGGCGGTGCCGAGCGCCGAGTCGCCCTCGACGATGAAGAGCTCGCTGCGCTCGACGTCGTCACTGCGGCAGTCGGCGAGCTTGGCCGGCAGCGACGAGGACTCCAGCGCGGTCTTGCGGCGCTGGGCGTCCTTGTGCTGGCGGGCCGCGATCCGCGTACGGGCGGCGGCGACGGCCTTCTCCAGCACCGACCGGGCTTGCGCCTTGGCATCCCGCTTGGTGGAGGTCAGGAACGCCTTCAGCTCCTTGGCGACCACGGCCGCGACGATCCGGTTGGCCGCCGAGGTGCCGAGCACCTCCTTGGTCTGCCCCTCGAACTGCGGCTCCGCCAGCCGTACGGTGACGACCGCGGTGAGCCCTTCGAGGGCGTCGTCCTTGACCACGTCGTCCTCGGCGACCCGCAGCATCTTCGCGGAGCGGAGCGCCTCGTTCACCGTCTTGGTGAGGGAGCGCTCGAAGCCGCTGACGTGGGTGCCGCCCTTGGGGGTGGCGATGATGTTGACGAAGGACCGGACGGTGGTGTCGTAGCCGGTGCCCCAGCGCAGCGCGATGTCGACGCCGAGCTCCCGGGTGACCTCGGTCGCGGTCATGTGACCACGGTCGTCGAGGACCGGGACGGTCTCCTTGAACGTGCCCGTGCCGGTCAGCCGCTGGACGTCGCAGACGGCCTTGTCCTGCGCCAGGTACTCGCAGAACTCACTGATGCCGCCGTCGAAGCGGAACGTCTCCTCGGTCTTGCCCTCGCCGTCGATCCCCCGCTCGTCGCGGACGACGATGGTGAGGCCGGGAACGAGGAAGGCCGTCTGGCGGGCCCGCTGGTAGAGCGTCTCCAGATTGAGCTTGGCGTCCTTGAGGAAGATCTGCCGGTCCGCCCAGTACCTGACCCGGGTACCGGTTCGGGTCTTGGGGACCCGCTTCCCCTTGCGCAGGCCGTTGGCCGGGTCGAAGGGGCTCTCGGGGCCCTGCTCGGTGAACATGCCCGGGACGCCGCGCCGGAAGCTGATGGAGTGGGTCGCGCTGTTGCGGTCCACCTCGACGTCCAGGCGGGCGGAGAGTGCGTTGACCACGGAGGCGCCGACGCCGTGGAGGCCGCCGGAGGCCGCGTAGGAGCCGCCGCCGAACTTGCCTCCGGCGTGCAGCTTCGTCATGACGACCTCGATGCCGGAGAGCCCGGTCTTGGGCTCCACGTCCACCGGGATACCGCGGCCGTTGTCCCGGACCTCGACGGAGGAATCGTCGTGGAGGATGACCTCGATCTGGTCGCAGTGACCGCCCAGGGCCTCGTCGACGGAGTTGTCGATGATCTCCCAGAGGCAGTGCATGAGCCCGCGGCTGTCGGTGGACCCGATGTACATCCCGGGGCGCTTGCGGACCGCCTCAAGCCCTTCGAGGACGAGAAGGTGCCGCGCGGTGTAGTTGGAGCTGTCCCGGTCGCCGCCTGCTGCGGTCAGCATCGCGGTGGACGGCACGGACGTTTCGGCGGTCACGCGGTTCGCTCCTCGCTGAATTTCATCTGGGCCCTTGATGGGTATCACGGTCGGCTTCGGTTGCCGCTGAGAGCCTACAGAGGCCTGGTAGAGCGGTTGTAACGCCACCCTCGGGGAATCCTCATGGTAGTCGAGCTCCATCTGGGCTCGCATGGGTGTTCGATCGATCGTCGGAGTGACGTGCACATCACGTTCCCTTCGAGGCATGAACCATTTAGGCTCCGGGCACGTCCTCATGAACAAACCGGCAAGCCGGCCGGAGGGACCCACCCCCGAGACAAGCAATGCGAAACCGTAGCGCTCCACATACGGCACATTCGCCGCCAACCGGCAACTGACAGCCATCCCGAGAAGAAATTTCGAAGAAAAGCCACGAGCGGGAACGTTTTCGGCCTGGTTGGATGTTGACCCTGGTACGACAGCTCGTCGAGCTAGAGAAGAGGCGACGTGACTACTGTTCTGACCCCCGCGAGCCCGCTGACCGCAGCAGACCGCTGTGACCGTTGCGGCGCCCAGGCCTATCTGCGCGTCGTCCTGATCAGCGGCGGTGAACTGCTCTTCTGCGCCCACCACGGGCGCAAGTTCGAGCCGGAACTCAAGAAGATCGCCGCGGAAATACAGGATGAGACGGATCGGCTCACTGCCGCACAGGCGACTGCTGCAGCCGACGAGGAACAACACTGACACCTCGCATCCACGACGAGCCAGGGGCCGGTCCAGGACCGGCCGACGGGCGGCACCCCTACCCAAGGGGCGCCGCCCGTTCTCGTTCGTCTGCGGGCGCCCAGCGGCCCGTCCAGCCGCTCAGACGCGGCCTTCGGCCCACCCCACGGCGGCGGAGACCCGGGTGTACACCCCGGGGCTGCCCGCGCGCCCGCAGCCGCTTCCCCAGGACACCAGGCCGATGAGCCGCCCACGGGCCACCAGCGGCCCGCCGCTGTCGCCCTGGCACGCGTCCCGCCCACCCGCCGGATCGCCCGCACAGAGCATCCCTGAGGCGTCGTACGTGCCCTCCCGGCCGCCCGGGTAGGCCCGGGCGCAGTCGCGGTCCGGCAGGACCTGGACCCGGGCGGAGCGCAGCACGGAGGCGTACGTACCGCTTCCGGTCGTGTCCCCCCACCCGTAGACCGCCGCGGCCGTCCCGGGCCGGTACGCCTCGTCCCCGGCCCGGGCCATCGGGATGACGCCGCTCTTCGGCAGGGCCCGGGACAACGTCAGCACCGCGAGGTCGCCGGCGTTGGTGGCGGGGTCGTACGCCGGATTGACCCAGACCCCCCGGACGGGGATCTCCTGGCCGCTCGTGCCACTCAGCCGGTCCCTCCCGGCGATGACGCGCAGGTCCTTCACCCGGCTCACCGGCCCGCCGAGCGCCTCTTCCCCCAGACAGTGGGCGACCGTCAGGACCTTCGTGGGCGCCACGGCGACGCCGCCGCAGAACTGGCCCGAGCGCGCTCCTCCGAAGCGGTCACGGCTCGACAGGGCCACCGCCCAGGGGCTGTCCGCCACGGGGGCGGGCTGCCCGCCGACGACGATGCTGTCCGCGGCCGCCGGGAGCGGCGAGGCGAGCGGGGCCGCGACGGCCGCGGCGGTCAGAGCGAGGACCCCGGTCAGGGCACGGGCGAGGGGACGGGGCATGAAGGCTCCTGACACTGAGGTGACAACGGACCCGCCCAGCGTGATCGAGCCCGCGCGTCTGTGCACCCGCGGACACGCCGGAGGGCCCGGTTCCCCTGGGGGATCCGGGCCCTCGGCCGGTGAACTCTCGTTCTACCGGTGAAACTCTCGCCGCGGTCGGGCGCTCCTAGTCGAGGTAGTCGCGCAGGACCTGCGAGCGCGACGGGTGACGGAGCTTCGACATCGTCTTCGACTCGATCTGACGGATGCGCTCACGCGTCACCCCGTAGACCTTGCCGATCTCGTCCAGCGTCTTCGGCTGGCCGTCGGTGAGACCGAAGCGCATCGAGACCACGCCGGCCTCACGCTCGGAGAGCGTGTCGAGCACGGAGTGCAGCTGCTCCTGGAGGAGCGTGAAGCTGACAGCGTCCGCCGGGACGACGGCCTCGGAGTCCTCGATCAGGTCACCGAACTCGCTGTCGCCGTCCTCGCCGAGCGGGGTGTGCAGCGAGATCGGCTCGCGACCGTACTTCTGGACCTCGATGACCTTCTCAGGGGTCATGTCGAGCTCCTTGGCCAGCTCCTCCGGGGTGGGCTCACGGCCCAGGTCCTGGAGCATCTGGCGCTGCACACGCGCGAGCTTGTTGATGACCTCGACCATGTGCACCGGGATACGGATGGTGCGGGCCTGATCGGCCATGGCGCGGGTGATCGCCTGACGGATCCACCAGGTGGCGTACGTGGAGAACTTGTAGCCCTTGGTGTAGTCGAACTTCTCGACCGCGCGGATCAGACCGAGGTTGCCCTCCTGGATCAGGTCCAGGAAGAGCATGCCGCGGCCGGTGTAGCGCTTGGCCAGGGAGACCACCAGGCGGAGGTTGGCCTCCAGGAGGTGGTTCTTGGCGCGGCGGCCGTCCTCGGCGATGATCTCCAGCTCGCGCTTGAGCTTCGGCGCGAGCTTGTCGGCGTTGGCCAGCTTGTCCTCGGCGAAGAGACCCGCCTCGATGCGCTTGGCGAGCTCCACCTCCTGCTCGGCGTTGAGGAGGGGGACCTTGCCGATCTGCTTGAGGTAGTCCTTGACCGGGTCGGCGGTGGCGCCGGCGACGGCGACCTGCTGGGCAGGCGCGTCGTCCTCGTCGTCGTCGGAGAGGACGAAGCCCTTGTTCTCGCCCTCGCCCTCCTCTTCCTCGCCCTTGCCGGCCTTGACCTCTTCGACGGCCTCGTCACCGTCGAGCAGCTCGTCGTCCTGCTTGCCGGACTTCTTCGCCGCTGTCTTCTTGGCCGCCGTCTTCTTCACGGCGGTCTTCTTGGCAGCCGTCTTCTTGGCTGCCGCCTTCTTCGCCGGGGCGGCCGCGACGGCGTCGCCGGCCACCGCGTCCGCACTCTCGGCCGCCGGGGCGGCGGTGGCCGCGACGGTCCTCGTCACGGTGGTCTTCGCCGCGACAGTCTTGGTGGCGGTGCGCTTGACCGGGCTCTTCGCTGCGACGCTCTTGCGGGCGCGCTTCGGCGACTCCGCGGCACTGACCATCAGCGTCACACCCTCTTCCTCGAGGATCTGGTTGAGGCTGCGCAGAACATTCTTCCACTGGGTTGGCGGAATCTGGTCAGCCTCGAAGGCCCGACGCACGTCATCGCCGGCGATCTGCCCATCAGCCTTTCCCCGCTCGATGAGCGCCATCACAGACTCGGACTCGGCGATCTCCGGCGGGAGCGTACGGGATGTGCTGGCCGACACGAACAACCTCTCGGAACGATGGAAACGGCTTCCGGCCCTGCCCTGGAGAGGGCTGGAACCGACGACCGCCGACTGGGGATGTCGTCGACGGCGCGGGTTTGGCCTCAGAACTGAACAGCGCACCCAAGGGCTGCTGTATTCCTTCCGCGGCGGTCACCTCTTAAGTCATCGCGCTGCTTCGAGGAGTGTTACGCCCAATCCGCGTGGCCCGAGTCACACCCCATTCGCGACGAACCGTGCCAGGGCAGGCATCTCATCACAATTGTGCCGCCGGACCCGTGCGGTCCGGCGGCACAGGGCCTGCCCACCCCGGCCGTGGACCGGTCAGTGCTGCTCGCGGGGCGCGGGGACCACACGCTCCACGTCGGGGTGGACGACGAGCAGCTGGCGCATGGCCGTCTCGGCCCCCGCGGAGTCGCCCGAAGCCAGGGCGTCGACGATGCGCACGTGGTGGGCGAGCGAGGCCTCACCCGGACGGTCGCAGCCGGTGACCGGGCCGCCGGAGACGTGCAGGGCGGCCGAGACGATGCCGGAGAGGTGCTCGAGCATCCGGTTGCCCGCGGCCTGGATGAGCAGGGCGTGGAATTCGGCGTCGGCGCGGGAGAAGGTGATCGTGTCCCCCTGCCCCATCGCGTGCCCCATGATCTCCACCATGTCGCCGAGGCGTTGCTGAAGGTCCTCCCGGCCGTGCCCGGCGGCGAGGCGGGCGGCGAGGGGCTCGATGGTCCAGCGGAGCTCGGCCAGCTCGCGGCGCTGGTCGTCGCGCTGCGGACCGAAGGCCCGCCACTCGATGATGTCGGGATCCAGCAGGTTCCAGTCGCTGACCGGGCGGACCCGCGTACCCACATTGGGGCGCGCGCTGACGAGCCCCTTGGCCTCCAGGACGCGCAGGGACTCGCGTACGACGGTGCGGGAGACCTCGAAGCGCTGGCCGATCTCCTCGGGAACAAGGGGGCGGTCCGCGCCGAGGTCGCCGGAGACGATCATCTGGCCCAGCTGCTGGACGAGTTGGCCGTGCAGGCCGCGTCCGCGGCTGGCCGCCCCCCGTCGGCTCGCCCGCCCCAACTCGGAATCGGAACCGCCCCAGGGCCGGGCTGCGGCGCGCTCGCCGGCCGGTGCTTCCGTATAGGGATAGCGATCGAGTTCGCCCGGGCCGGCCAGGCCGGAATCGGCGGAGCGGGCGGCGGTCATCATGGTGTGCGCAAGGGTACTCACGCATCCTTTGTCGGCGTGGCTCGTCCGCCCCTTGAGGTCTTTGCTGAAAAGCACACGAAAGGGTGATCGACGTCCGCGCCGCAATTGACGCCATATGAGCCTGAACCAGGCATTTCCTACGGAGTTACGGGCTCCCCTCTTCGACGCCGGGCTGCGGTGATCACCAACGCACCTTCCCGCGAAGACTGGTGAACAGATACGCACAGACCAGGGCCGACAACGACAGGGTGAGCGCGGCGCCCACGGGCTGTGCCACCACCCGCGCGACGGCCAGGACCCAGCGGTCCGCCTCCTGCGGCAGCTGCCACCAAGCCAGTTCGCGCAGTCGGCCCGGAAATCCGGTGACCGAACGTGCGGACGGGACGGCGAACACCTTCTGCACCAGCGGAACCACCAGCACCGGAACAGCCAGCACGGCGGCGATCCCGGCCCCGGCCACCCGGAAGACACCCGCCGCCAGCAGCCCCGCCCAGGCGCAGCCCACGGTCAGGCAGGCCCAACTCGCGCCGAGCACGACGGCATTGGCCGGAGGGGTGAGCAACTCCGGGCCGTAGAAGAGCCGGAGACCCTGCGCGCCGCAGACGACGGTGCCAGACGCCAGCAGGAGGGCGAATCCGGCGGTCACCGTCAGCTTGGCCAGCAGCAGGCCGATCCGCCGGGGCACGGTGCCGCGGCCGGCGGCGAGCGCCGGGTAGCGGAACTCGTCGCCGAAGGAGAGGGCGCCCAGGATGCCCGCGCCCAAGGCGGCGGGCGGCAGCGGCAGCAGCTCGGGCCAGGCGGCGAGCGCGCGCGGCAGGGGCGTACCGCCGGTGCGCGCCAGGAGGACGGAGAGCGCGGCGGAGACCAGCAGTACGGAGGCCATGATCATGGCCGTCGTCCGGACGCCGAGGGAGCGTCGCAACTCGTACCGGAGCGGACGCAGGGGCCCGCGAGCGGGGCGGGCCCGGATCGGCGGTGGCAGTTCGGAGAGGGCGGCGGCGGAGGGCTGCCGGGCCTCGCTGCTGTCCGGCGGCGGGGCGGCGGGGCCGGTGTCGCCGATCTCGTCGGCGAGTTGGTGGACCGGGACACCGTGCCGGAACGCGGTATCCCCCACCTCGGCGCAGGTGCTGCCGTACACGGTCAGCCGCCCGTTCGCCTCGGGGACCACCTCGACCGAGCGCTGCGCGGCCCGGGCCTCTCTGCTGACGACTGCGGCGAGCCGGGCCGCGTGAGGGGTGCGGACGGCGACGCGGGGGCGGAGCCGGGTGCGGGCGAAGTCGGCGACCTGCTGGTCCGCGACGAGGCGGCCGCCGTCGACGGTGACGACGTGGTCGGCCGTGCGGGCGGCCTCCTTGGGGTCGGCGGTGGCGTACAGGACCGTTCCGCCCTGGGCCGCGTGGGCGCGCAGCAGCCCGTACAACCAGCTGTTCTCGCGCGGGGAGAGGCCCTCCGCGGGTTCGTCCAGGACCAGGGTGTGCGGGTCCCCGAGGAGGGCCGAGGCGAGGCCGAGCCGACGGTCCATCCCCACCGAGAGGGTGCCCAGGCGCTGGTCCCCGAGCCCTGCCAGGCCCACGACCTCGAGCATCTCGTCGGCGCGGGCCGCGGGCGTTCCGGCGGCCGCACAGAGCATCCGGAGCTGGCCGCGGGCCGTACGGGAGGGGTGCCCCGGTACGTCACCGAGCAGTACGCCCACTTCGCGCGCCGGGTGGGCGATGCGGTGCAGCGGCCTGCCGCGGAAGTAGGCGACGCCCCGGCCGGAGTCGAGTTCGAGCATCAGCCGCAGGGCCGCGGTCTTGCCCGAGCCGGGGGCGCCCAGCAGAGCGGTGACGCGGCCGGGCGGGGCCTCGAAGGTCAGGTCGTCCACGGCGGGCGGAGCGTCGCGACGGGGGGTGCTGGTGAGTCCGATGGCCTGGAGCATCGCTTCTCTCGCGTTCTCTCACGGAAGGTGAGACCGCTCGGCGGCAGAGGGGTACCGCAGCAACATAACGCGACATTTCCGACTTTTCGTGCAGCAGTGGCCCCCCGGGTGTTCCGCACTCCCCGGACCGCCGACAGGCCCCGCCGTCAGACCTCCGGACGCAGCATCGGCGGGTTGAGCACCGTGGCCGCACCGGCCCGGAACAGCTGCGCGGGCCGGCCGCCCTGCCGTGTGGTGGTCCCGCCGGAGGGCACCAGGAAGCCGGGGGTGCCCGTGACCTTGCGGTGGAAGTTACGGGGGTCGAGGACGACACCCCATACCGCCTCGTACACCCGGCGCAGCTCCCCGACCGTGAACTCCGGCGGGCAGAACGC
Source organism: Streptomyces sp. NPDC006261 (assembly GCF_040613515.1). Taxonomy (NCBI): domain Bacteria; kingdom Bacillati; phylum Actinomycetota; class Actinomycetes; order Kitasatosporales; family Streptomycetaceae; genus Streptomyces; species Streptomyces sp. NPDC006261. The sequence continues at coordinate 88,095 of NZ_JBEXSI010000002.1, read as the reverse complement.
CGTGGCCAGCGAGGAGTACTCGATCTTGGATCGGGCGCGCTCCACCCCGTCGGCGAGGATCCTCGCGTGGTCGAAGGCGAGCGGCGTCGCCTGCTCGCCCTCCCTGAGCAGGTCCTCCACGGGCGCCCAGCGGGCGCTGTTGGCGTCCCCGCCCGCCCGGGGCGCGGGCAGATCGGGGGCGAGGGCGAGGTGCGCGACACTGACGACCCGCATCCGGGGGTCCCGCGCCGGGTCCCCGTAGGTGGCCAGCTGTTCGAGGTGCGCGCCGTTGCCCACGGCGGGCTTCGCCGGATCATGGGCGCACAGCCCCGTCTCCTCGACGAGCTCACGCGCCGCCGCGGACCCGAGATCCTCGTCGGCCCTGACGAAACCGCCGGGCAGCGCCCACCGGCCCTGGAACGGCGTTTCTCCGCGGCGGACCACCAGCGCGCAGAGCGCGTGACGGCGCACCGTGAGCACGACCAGGTCCACGGTGACGGCGAAGGGCGGGAAGGTCGACGGGTCGTAGGGCGGCATGCCGCGATCATAGTCGTCTGCCTGACGATAAACACTCCCTTCGTCACTCCGGTGATCAGGGAGATCCCGTGTGCGGCCGGATTCGGCCGCACACGTCGAGGGCACCCCCCACTCACCGCGCTGCCGGCCCCGTCGCCCTCAGCGACGCGTACCGGCGCCGCGCCTGCCGTACCGCCGGACGTCGCGCATGCGGCGCCCGGTGGCCACCGGCCCGGGCCTGGCGGTGCCGGGCGTCGGTGTGGTCCCCCCGGTGTCCGACGCCCCGCGACCGCTCCCGCGCCGCCGTGCCCGGTTCGCCGCCGGCCTGACTCTGCGGACATGCAGCGCAGGCCCCCTGGCCACCCCGGCCCCCGTCCCCGCTCCGGCCTCCTCCCCGCCACCCGTCACCGCTGCCTGCGGCCCTGCACCGCCGCCGCCGTCACCGCGCAGGCAGCGGCGCAGGGTCTCCGGGTCCAGCCCTTCGTTGCACGCCCGGTGCAGCAACTGCGCGAACGTGTACTCCGGGTCCGCCCGGAGCGCCATGGCCAGAGCGACCCGCGCGCCGGGCTCGTCGCCGGTCGACCAGGAGACCCAGCCGGCCAGGGTCAGCGGTGCCGCCGCGTGCTCGCCGTACGGCCCGACGCAACGCCGGGCGAGTGTCCGCCACAGCCTCAGCGCGCAGTGGCCGTCGGGACCTTCCATCCAGGCCGCGGCCTTGTCACGGGTCTCCCGGTCCTGGAGGCCGAGGATGACGGCGGCGGCCTCGTCCTCGTCGATCAGCTGGTCGTCCCCGAGGTCGGAGACGGCTTCCGGAGCGGGCTGCGTGCGCCCGAGGCGGCCCATCAGGGTGTGGGCGAGCGTGAGGGTCTCCTTCGCCACCTGGGCCTTCGCCCGCTCGTCCAGGATCCGGGTCACCAGCGACGGCGCGACCCGGTCCAGCGCCTGCAGCTGTGCGGATGCCTCCTCCGGCGTCTGCCAGGGAGCGAGCCGCGCCTCCATCTCGCGCAGCGTCCCCCGTACCTGGATCCCCGCATAGGCGGCCGCGGCGGCCATCACCGTCGTACCGGGCATGGCCAGGGGATTTCCCTGGGGCGGGCAGCACCGGCCGTCGGGGCAGCAGTAGGACCAGTACCGGCCGTCCGAGAGGCAGAGCGCTTCGAGCACAGGCACGTCGAGCGCTCCGCACGCCGTGCGCAGGCTCTGGGCGAACGGACGCAGGCGCTCCATGGTCAGGCGTCCGCTCTCGCCGTCCGGCGAGTCCTGGCAGAGGAAGATCACGATCGCGTCGGGCCGTCCGTCGCGGCGCTCGCTCCCCGAGATGAGGCTCTCCGCCAGCTGTTCGGCGACCGGTCCCCATTCACCGGGCGCCTGCGGAATGCCGAGCCGGAGCCGGCCGCCGAACCGGCCCCGGCCGCCGTGCAGGGCCACCATCACGACACTGTCGCTGGGGTGGAACCCCATCAGATACGGGAGGGCATCGGCGAGTTCGGCGGGGCCTCGCAGGGTGATCTGCTGACCGTCGGACGGGCCGGTGGATTCATGGTGCTTGTTCATGGCTCGACGGTCCCGCGGTCCGCCGGATCCCGCGACCCCTGTGGATAACGTTATCCACAGGCTCGCCCCGCCGTTCGCGGTTTGCGGTCGTCATCGGGTTGCATGGGGGGATGACCAACGCAGATCGTGCAGCACTCAGAGCTTCGGCCGACTCCGTCCTCGCCCGCCTCGTCGGGGATGCCACGGGTGAGGCCAGGCTGCGCGAGGACCAGTGGCTGGCGATCGAAGCGCTCGTGGCCGACAAGCGCCGGGCGCTGGTCGTGCAGCGCACCGGGTGGGGCAAGTCCGCGGTCTACTTCGTGGCGACCTCGCTGCTGCGCGCGCAGGGCAGCGGCCCGACCGTGATCGTGTCGCCACTGCTGGCGCTGATGCGCAACCAGGTCGCGGCGGCCGCGCGGGCGGGGATCAGCGCCCGCACGATCAATTCGTCCAACACGGAGGAGTGGGAGAGCGTCCAGGCCGAGGTGGCGGCCGGTGAGGTCGACGTGCTCCTGGTCTCCCCGGAGCGGCTGAACAATCCCGACTTCCGGGACCAGGTGCTGCCCCGGCTCTCCGCCGCGACGGGTCTCCTGGTGGTCGACGAGGCGCACTGCATCTCCGACTGGGGGCATGACTTCCGGCCGGACTACCGGCGGCTGCGGACCATGCTCGCCGATCTCCCCACCGGCGTGCCGGTGCTGGCCACCACCGCCACGGCCAACGCACGCGTGACGGCGGACGTCGCGGAACAACTGGGCACGGGAGCCGGCACGGACGCGCTGGTGCTGCGTGGTCCGCTGGACCGGGAGAGCCTGAGTCTGAGCGTGCTCCGGCTGCCCAATGCCGCGCACCGGCTGGCCTGGCTGGGCGACCACCTGGGGGAGCTTCCCGGTTCCGGGATCATCTACACGCTGACGGTCGCGGCGGCCGAGGAGGTCACGGCCTACCTGCGGCAGAACGGTCATCCGGTCACCTCCTACACGGGGCGGACCGAGAACGCGGACCGCCAGCAGGCGGAGGACGACCTGCTGGCCAACCGTGTCAAGGCGCTGGTCGCCACCTCCGCGCTGGGCATGGGTTTCGACAAGCCCGACCTCGGCTTCGTCGTGCACCTTGGCTCGCCCTCTTCCCCCATCGCCTACTACCAGCAGGTCGGGCGCGCGGGGCGCGGGGTCGAGCACGCCGAGGTGCTGCTGCTCCCCGGCAAGGAGGACGAGGCGATCTGGCAGTACTTCGCCTCGGTCGCCTTCCCTCCCGAGGAGCAGGTGCGCCGCACCCTGGACGTCCTGGCCGGGTCGGAGCGGCCGCTCTCCCTGCCGGCGCTGGAACCTCTGGTCGACCTCCGGCGGACCCGCCTGGAGACGATGCTCAAGGTGCTGGACGTCGACGGCGCGGTGAAGCGGGTCAAGGGTGGCTGGATCTCCACCGGCGAACCATGGGTCTACGACTCCGAGCGCTACGCCTGGGTCGCCCGGCAGCGGGCCGCCGAGCAGCAGGCCATGCGCGACTACGTCACGACGACGGCTTGCCGGATGGAGTTCCTGCGGCTGCGGCTCGACGACGAGGAAGCCACCGCCTGCGGGCGCTGTGACAACTGCGCGGGCGCCCGCTTCGACGACAAGGTCTCCACCGCGGCCCTGGACGGCGCCCGCAGCGAGCTGGGCCGGCCGGGGGTGGAGGTGGCCCCCCGCAAGATGTGGCCCACCGGTCTGGCCGCGGTGGGTGTCGACCTCAAGGGGCGTATCCCCGCCGGTGAACTGTCCTCCGCCGGACGTGCGCTGGGCAGGCTCTCCGACATCGGCTGGGGCAATCGGCTGCGCCCCATGCTGGCGGCGCAGGCACCGGACGCGCCGGTGCCGGACGATGTCACGGACGCCGTGGTCACCGTGCTCACGGACTGGGCCAGGGGCCCCGGAGGCTGGGCCTCCGGGGCACCCGACGCCGCGCCCCGGCCGGTCGGCGTGGTCACCCTCGCCTCACGCCGCCGACCGCAGTTGGTGGAGTCGCTCGGCCGACGCATCGCCGAGATCGGCCGGATGCCCCTGCTCGGGACGGTGACGTACGCGCCGGGTACGGAGGATCTGCCGATGTCGCAGACCAACAGCGCACAGCGGGTGCGGGCCCTGCACGAGGCCCTGGCGGTCGAGCCCGAGCTGGCACAGGCACTGCGGTCCGCCGACGGTCCGGTCCTGCTCGTGGACGACCTGTCCGACACCGGCTGGACGCTGGCCGTCGCCGCGCGACTGCTGCGGCGGGCCGGAGCCCGGGGGGTGTGCCCGCTGGTCCTCGCGGTTCAGGGGTGACGGAAGGCGTCATCCGGGCCGGGGCCGGGCAGGGATATCAGTGTCATTCCGGCTGATTCCCGTCAGCCGCGCCAATTGCTCGTTGCCGCCCGCCGATACGCCAGGAAGAATTGGGACTGCTCCCCGCACAGTTCTCGTCGGGCCCGGAAGGGCTGTGCCGCGGCGCGCCCTGATTCGACCCTGCCCGCACCATGGGCGCGTAGCGAAGGGAGGACCATGACCTTCGGATTCGCCCCGTCCTCAGCCACTTCGATATCGGCGTTCTCGACCCCACCGGGTGCCGCGGACTCCGTCAACCGCCTTGCCCGGATGCTCGAACCCGCCGAGTGGGCCTCGGCGGGCATACCGCTGCTGCGCAGTCCGCGGGAGGTCGTCAGCGGGCTGCACTCCCGGCACCGGCCGACGCCCGCCACCGCCGTGGTCGCGGTCCTCGATCATGAGGAACGGCTCACGGCGAGCGCCTCGTTCACGCGCCGGGACGCGGTGGCGGCGGACGGCTGGGACTTCCGCAACGCCCTGCTCGACCAGCTGCGGCGTGTCATCCCGCACGATCTGCGCCGCCGTACTCCGGTGCGTACAGCGGTGCTTCTCTACTGCCGTGACGGCGACGAGCGGTGGACCGAGGAGGACGGAGCGTGGATGTGGGGCCTGCGGGACGCCTGCACCTTGCACGGACTCCGGTGCGGTGCGTACATCACGCTGACCAGCGGGGGCTGGCAGGTGCTCGGCGAGGGGCGGGGCGGACGGCGGCCCAGTTCCCTGTCGGAGCCGGCCCCGCTGGCCGACCTCGTCGCCGGACAGCAGCCCGCTCTGACGCGGACCGGTGGCGGGTCGGCCCAGGCGCTGCGCCGCTCGGCCGCCCGGTGAACGGGAGGCGCACAAGAAGCTGAGCCCCGGCCGCCCGTGACGGCGGCCGGGGCTCCTGTACGACCGGTGCGACGGTTCAGACGCCCGCGCCGAGTGCGGAGTTGATCGTCTGCGGGTCTCCGCAGACGATCAGCAGCGCGGCGGCACGGTCACGTGCGACGGGCAGCGCGCGGACGACGGTGTCACCGGCGTCCCCGTTGACCGCCACGACGACCACGGGCCGGGGCTCGGCCCGGTCGACCGCGGAGGCGTCCGCGAAGAAGACGTCGTCGCCGGCGTCCTGCTGGGCCCAGTACGCGGCGTCACCGAAGGACAGCTCGTGGGCGGCCCACGGATGCTGCTCGCCGGTGGTGAGCACCAGGATGTCGCCCGGCGCGCGGCCGGACTCCAGCAACAGGTCGACCGCTTCCTCGGCCGCGTCGAGGGCTCCGCCGGCCGGGGCCGGGATCAGCTGGAGCTGTGGCGCGGAACGATTCTCCGGTCGGCTCGGAGCGCTCGTCGGCGCTACGGGAGCCGGTGCGGGCGCGGGTACGGAGGCGGGGTGTGCGCGCTGTGCCGGAGGCGTAGGGCGCGCCGGGCCGGGGACCGGACGGCCGGGACGCGGCGTGGCCGCGGAACGCGGGCCTGGTACGGGACGGGGGGTCGGCGCGGTACGGCCGGCGGCCGGAGTGACGCGGGGACCCTGGGCACTCTCGTGAATCTGAGGCTCCTGAAGGAAGAGAGGCAGGAAGGTGGTCTGTCGTGGGCCGACGTGGGCGGTCGGCATCGCTGGTGGGCGCCTGCGCGCGATCAGAATTCGAAGCCGAGCTGGCCCCCGCTTTCGAGTGCGGCCGCCTCGGCGGAAAAACGGACCTTCTTCAGGTGCTGCCACCGGGGCAGCGCGTCCAGATACGCCCAGGAGAGGCGGTGATGGGGTGTGGGCCCCCGCTCCTCCAGTGCGGCCCGGTGCACCGGCGAGGGGTACCCCGCGTTGGCACCGAAGGCGAAGTCTGTGTACTCCTCGGACTCCCCGCCCAGTTCGGCCATCATCCGGTCGCGGTGCACCTTGGCGATGACCGAGGCGGCCGCCACCGCGACGCAGGACTGGTCGCCCTTGATGACCGTACGGACCTTCCAGGGGACGCCCAGGTAGTCGTGCTTGCCGTCGAGTATCACCGCGTCGGGCCGCACCGGCAGCCCCTCCAGGGCCCGTACGGCGGCGAGCCGGAGAGCCGCGGTCATGCCGAGGTCGTCGATCTCCTGCGGAGAGGCGTGCCCCAGGGCGTGGGCCGTGACCCAGCTCTCCAGCACGGGGGCGAGCGCGGCACGCCGCAGAGGCGTCAACAGCTTGGAATCGGTGAGGCCTTCGGGCGGTCGGCGCAGGCCGGTGACCGCGGCACACACGGTGACGGGTCCGGCCCACGCCCCGCGTCCGACCTCGTCGACACCGGCAACGGTCCTGGCACCGGTGGTAGCGCGAAGCGAGCGCTCGACGGTGTGCGTGGGTGGTTCGTACGGCATGGCGCCAGTCAGCGTACGCCGAGAGCGACGGCAGCGACACCCCGGGGCGCCGTGCACACGGAGATTCTGCCGACGGGCGCCGGTCCGGGGTGGGATCAGTAGGGGTCGTAGTCGTCGTGGCCCTGCTCGTAGCCGCCCCGCTCGCCCTCCCGGACACCGTCGGTGCCCAGGCCGTAGCAGGTGCGGTGGTCAGCGGTCGCGGGACGCTCGCGGAGGATCTCCTCGGCCCGCGCCTCGCCCCAGCTGGTGGCGTACCAGGGGGAGTCGGAGCCGCGCAGTTCGCGCTGGATGACCCGGAGCGCGCAGGAGCGCTGCGGTTCCGGCAGCTTGTCGAGGGCCGGGACGGCGTCGGCGGAGAGGTTCTTGAGGTAGTCGAGGTCGATCGAGGTGGGGTCGTCCTCGAAGCGCTGGACGTTCTGCTCGGCGACCACCGCGTCCGGGGAGATCACCCCGAAGGCCAGTACGGCGGCCGCGGCGCTGACCGCGATCGCGCGCGGCAGGAACTTGGCGCCGAAGACTCCGGCGGCCAGGATCAGGACGAACACGACGCCGAGCCAGAGCTCCATCGCGGCCACGGAGATCCGGAGCCGGGTGAGCCCGTACTCCTCGACGTACAGGTCCATGCGGCGCAGCGCCGAGGCGACGACGACCAGGGTGAGCACGCAGAGGGTGCCCAGCACGGCGCGTACCAGCGTCCGGTCCCGGCTGCCGCCGCGCGGTGCCCAGCGCAGGGCCAGGGCGATCACGAGGAGGGTGAGCAGGGTGGCCCAGAGCAGCTGCCAGAAGCCCTGGCGGGCGTACTCGGCGTGGTCGAGCCCGGTCTCCTCCCGCACCTTGTCGTAGCCCCCGGTGAGGACGACGAGCTGAAGGGTGATGAACGCGGCGAAGAGCAGGTCGAGGACGATGAGCGGAAGGGCCCACTCCGTACGTCCGCGGGGCTTGCCCGCCTTGACGCTGAGGCCGTCCCAGCGCACGGGGGCGGCGGCGGTGCGGGCGGCGGCCAGTGCCCCTACGAGGCCCACGAGGAAGAGGAACGTCCGCCACGGGCCGTCGACGACCGACACGTCGGGGGTGAGCTTGCCCAGCAGGTCGGCGAAGGCGGCGTCGGCGCTGGCGAAGAGCGTCCCGAACACCACGAGGAGCCCGACGGCCACGGCCGTGGTGCGTACGGCGGTGCCCCAGCGCCCCCGGGAGCCGTCGGCCCGCTCCCGTACCCCGCGCCAGCCCCACCGGATCCCCGACGCGACCGAATCCAGGGTGCCCACGGACCCGATCAGCACCCCGAGCCAGCTCCGGCTGCCGTGCAGCGCCAGCGAGCCCAGGGCGAAGGCCGACACGACAGCCAGGAACGTGGGCCAGCCCGCGTCCCGGAGCGCGGGCACCGCGAGCAGGGAGAGACCGCCGACGGCCCAGGTGGCGGTCCAGGGCCGCGGGCGGCGCCCCGCCGCCCGGGCGGCGAAACCGGCGGCCAGGGCGGCTGGCACCACGACGATCAGGAGGTTCACGCCGAGACCGTCGCCGAGCAGGAGCGCGCTGAGTACGGCGGTGGCCAGGGCGGCCCACAGGACGGCGTGCGGGATCAGCGGGGGTGCGGCCGGGCGCAGCTTGGCCGTCGCGCCGGGACGCTTGACCGGGGGCTGCCAGGGGCGGCCCGGCTGCCAGGCCTGTTGCGCCCCCTGGGCCCGCTGCCGCTGGGCGTGGAGGTGCGCGGGGGTGGCCGGCGACTCGACGCCCTGGGCGGCGGGGGGGCCGGGCCGCGGTGCCGGTGGCAGGGTCGCGGCCGGGGCCATCGGCTCCGCGGGCGGTGACGCCTGCCCCGGCGGCTGCGGCTGCGGCTGCGGCTGCGGCGAACCGTCGGCCGGCGGGCCTGACGCCTTGGGCGGCTCGGACGACCCGGGCGGCTCGGACGGTCGTTCGGACATGGGACCCCTCCCCCACCGACGACCCGCGCACACCCCGGGAGGGCACGTGGTCCCGGCATCTCATTCGGCGCGCGTCCATGGACGTCGACCGGCGAAGATCGACCAGGGGACGGCGTGGCCGAAAGATTAATTCCGAACCGGTGTTCGCGAACACTCAGAGTGAGGCCTGTGGCAGGACCGTGACAGACGGTCGGCCCGGCCCCCTCCGCAGGAGCGTTCGTACGGTCAGTGGTGCGCCGGGAGCAGCCAGCCGGGCGGGGCCTCCGTCTGCGCCAGCCAGTCGGCGGGCGGCGCCCCGGCCGTACCGGCGGCGATGACTCCCCCGACGATGGCGCAGGTCGTGTCGACGTCACCGCCCGCCTGAGCCGTCAGCCAGAACGCCTCCTCGAAGTCTCCGAGGCTCCTGGCCGCCGACCAGAGGGCGAACGGCACGGTGTCGTGGGCGCTCGTCCTGCGGCCGTTGCCGAGAACCGCGGCGACCGTCCCGGCGTCCTGGTAGTCGAGCATGTCGCGGGCCCGGCGCAGTCCGGCGCCGACCGCGCTGCGGGGCACGAGCGCGATCACGCCGTCGAGGAGCTCCTCGGGCTTCGGCGGCCCGTCCGGGGCGGCGGCGAGCGAGGCGGCCGCCGCGACGGCCATCGCGCCGACGACGGCCTCACGGTGCTGGTGGGTGGTGTACGAGGAGATCTCGGCCTGGTGGGTGGCCTGCTCCGGGTCGTCCGCGTACCAGGCGCCGAGCGGGGCGATCCGCATGGCCGAACCGTTGCCCCACGATCCCTGCCCGTTGAAGAGCGCCGACGCCAGCTCGCGCCAGTCGCCGCCCTCCCGTACGAGCCGGAGGAGCCGGTTCACGGCGGGGCCGTAGCCCCGGTCGAAGTCGTGGTGCTCGGCGAAGGAGTGCGCGAGCGCGTCCTGGTCCACGCGGCCATGGGCAGCGAGCACGGCCAGGACCGAGGAGGCCATCTCGGTGTCGTCGGTCCACTGCCAGGGGCCGGGCGGCAGGAGGCGCTGTCTGAGCAGCGGGTAGTTGACCGGGACGAAGAACTGGGAGCCCAGGGCGTCTCCCACGGACAGGCCACGCAGGCTGGCCAGGGCGCGTTCGAAGCGCCGCTCGGAAGCAGAATCAACGGTCATCGCTCTGCCACTCTATCCGGTGGGCCCGTACGGCTCAGGGGTACGCCAGCGCTGGAAGGGCCGGTCGAGGGTGTAGCGGCCGTTCTCGCCGAGGAGCAGGGTCCTCGTCTCCCCGTTGCCCGGGTTGGACAGCGATTCGAACTCCGCGACCGACCAGTGGAACCAGCGCATGCAGAACAGCCGCATGGTCAGTCCATGAGTGACCAGCAGGACGTTCTCCGGGTGGTCCGGCTCCTCGAAGCTGCGGTGCAGGCTCTCCAGGAACGCGCCCACCCGGTCGTACACGTCGGCGCCGGATTCCCCCTGGGCGAAGCGGTAGAAGAAGTGCCCGTAGGCGTCCCGGTAGGCCTTCTGGAGCCGTACGTCGTCCCGGTCCTGCCAGTTGCCCCAGTCCTGCTCGCGCAGCCGGGGCTCCTCGCGGACCCTGACCCGGGCGGGATCGAGACCGAAGGCCCGGAAGGTCTCGTGGGTCCGCCGGTAGGGGGAGACGTAGACGCTCACCCTCTCCTCGCCGAACTGCTCACGCAACCGTGCCCCGGTCTCCTTGGCCTGCCGCAGTCCCGTCGCGGTCAGCCGGAGCGCGTGGTCGGGCTCCCGCTCGTACACCGTGTCGTCGGCGTTGCCCTCGGACTCGCCGTGCCGGACGAGGACGATGCGCTGCGGTCGTGCCATGCACCGACCCTAGGTGGTGTGCGGCGATCACGCGTGACCCGCAGAGACGGCGTATGCCCCACAGAGACCGCCGTATCGCCCACAGAGACCGCGTATCCCCCACAGGGACGGTGTCAGACCGTCCAGGAGGGTTCCAGCGCGACGACGTCCCCCGACAGCGCGGCCACGTCCGTCTCGGTCTGCGCGCGCGCCGCCAGGCGCTCCGCCCCGTCCGCGCGGTACTTGCCCCGCTCGGCACTCGACTTCCACATGGACAGGACGAGGAACTCGTTACCGGGCGCCTCCCCGAAGATCCCGCGCAGCATCCCGGGGGAACCGGCCATCGCCGGGTTCCACACCTGCTTCTGCATCAGCACGAAGTGCTCGGCCCGGTCCTCGTGCACGCTGCTGTGCGCGACCCTGACGACATCCGCCTCCGTGAAGTCCGGCTCGAAACCCGTCTTCACGTCGAACCGGCGCTCGAAGAGCATGACGTGCATGTCACGGAAGGTGCCGGCCTGCCCGGTCGCCTGGCGGTCGTGTCCGCGGGCCATGAACGAGTCGTAGAAGACGCGGTTCTCCCAGAAAGCGAAGACGTGGGCGACATCGGGGCGCGTTCGGCTCCACCCACCGCTCTGCCCCCTGAACCCCGGCTCGCCGAGCAGCCCCGCCCACTTCCGCTGTCCCCGCTCGAAACCATGACGGTCCACCACGGAGCAGCGAATCCACTTCACCAGCACCGCGCCATCGTACGGCGCGGAACGTCGCACGGGTCACGGTCGTCCACGGACCACCCGAGCCGGACGTTCCGCCGGCGGCCCCGGGCGCGTGGCCCGAATCAGCCGTCCGTCACAGGGGCAGTTGGCGGCACGGCCCGTTCCGTACATGATCGGGTGAATCGGATGAAGAGAACGGTCCATGGACCGTCGGCCAGGAGGGGAAGTCCGGTGAGCACTCCGAACAAGGACATCGAGAAAGTCGAAGTACGGATCAAATGGGACCCCAGCCCGCACGGTGAACCGGACATCGACCTCGACATCATCGCGGCCACCTACCCGGCGGACGCGCCGTACGGCAGCCCCTCGTACCTGGTGCACTTCGACAGCCGCTCGCCGGACGGGACCATCACGCTGAACCGGGACAGCAGAACCGGCCAGGGGTTCGGCTTCGACGAGGTCATGACGATCGAGCTGGACCGGCTGGCGGACCGGTACGGCCGGGTCGTGGTAGGCGTCGCCATCCAGCAGCGCGAGGGCCGCAAGACCTTCGGCGAGGTCGGCAGCACGGCGGTGGAGATCCGGGAGGGCTACACGAGCCTGATCGAGGACGACTTCGCGGGTGTGGCGTCGTCGACGGCGGCCGTCGTCGGGGAGTTCTCCCGTACCGGTTCCGGGCAGTGGATCTTCCGCGCCGACGTACGTGGCTTCGACGCCGACCCGAACGCCTTCGCCGCGGTCATGGGCAACCGCGACCCCGGGACCTGACATCGGCGCCCTGACACCGACGTCGTGACGCGACGTCTTTCGGCCAACCAGGGTGCCGCGGGTCCTGAGCACAGGGCCCCCGGCATCACGGTGCGGCGGCCAGGGGCCCCGGGGGGGCTGCCAGAACCGCGGCGACCGCGCTCTTCCCTGCCCGGACAGACCGGCCATATGGCCGGCCCTTACGCCGGAGGGGCGTCAGCCCGAGGCTGACGCCCCTCTCAACAGGGACTACTTGTCAGGGTGAAGCTTGCCGAGTGGTGTACTCGACGCCCTTGCGCCCCGTTTCAGCTGCAACCGCTGGTCGAGCCGCAGCCCTCGCAGATGTAGCAGGAGCCGGCGCGCTGCATCTTCGTACCGCAGGAGAAGCAGAGCGGGGCGTCCGCGCTGATGCCGAGCTGCATCTCGACCAGCTCGGCCGAGGTGTGCGCCGTCGCCGGAGCCGGCTTCTCGGCGGACTCGCGGGAAGCCGCCACCGCCTTCAAGGGCTGCACCGGTGCCGACTGGGCGAGGCTCTCGGAGTCCACGCCATCCGCCTCGAAGGACGGCTCGTACGAACCGGTGTCGAGGTGGCGCTGGCGCTCCTCGGCGGAGTGGATGCCGAGGGCGGAGCGGGTCTCGAAGGGCAGGAAGTCGAGCGCCAGGCGGCGGAAGATGTAGTCGACGATCGACTGCGCCATCCGCACGTCCGGGTCGTCCGTCATGCCGGCCGGCTCGAAGCGCATGTTCGTGAACTTCGAGACGTACGTCTCCAGCGGGACGCCGTACTGCAGACCGACCGAGACGGCGATGGAGAAGGCGTCCATCATGCCCGCGAGGGTCGAGCCCTGCTTGGACATCTTCAGGAAGACCTCACCGAGACCGTCGTCCGGGTAGGAGTTGGCGGTCATGTAGCCCTCGGCGCCGCCCACCGTGAAGGAGGTGGTGATGCCGGGGCGGCCCTTGGGGAGACGCTTGCGGACCGGGCGGTACTCGACGACCTTCTCGACCGCCGTACGGATGGTCTCCTCGGCCTTCGCGGTGACCTCTTCCTTCTCCTTGTCCTTCGTCTTGGCGGAGAGGGGCTGGCCGACCTTGCAGTTGTCGCGGTAGATCGCGAGCGCCTTGACGCCCAGCTTCCACGCCTCGAAGTAGACCTCTTCGACGTCCTCGACGGTGGCCGTCTCGGGCAGGTTGACGGTCTTGGAGAGCGCGCCGGAGATCCACGGCTGGATGGCCGCCATCATCCGGACGTGGCCCATCGCGGAGATGGAACGCTCGCCCATCGCGCAGTCGAAGACCTCGTAGTGCTCGGGCTTCAGGCCCGGCGCGTCGATCACATTGCCGTGGTCGGCGATGTGGGCGACGATCGCCTCGATCTGCTCCGGCTGGTAGCCCATGCGGCGCAGGGCCTGCGGCACCGTGCCGTTGACGATCTGCATCGAGCCGCCGCCGACCAGCTTCTTGAACTTGACCAGGGCGAGGTCGGGCTCCAGGCCCGTGGTGTCGCAGGACATGGCGAGACCGATGGTGCCGGTGGGCGCGATGACCGAGGCCTGCGCGTTGCGGAAACCGTTCTTCGCTCCGAGCCGGATCACGTCCTGCCAGGCTTCCGTCGCCGCCGCCCAGACGGGGGCGTCCAGGTCGTCGGTGCGGATGGCCTTGGCGTTGGCGTCGGAGTGCTGCTTCATGACGCGCTGGTGCGGCTCGGCGTTACGGGCGTAGCCGTCGTACGGGCCGACGACCGCGGCGAGCTCGGCGGAACGCTTGTAGGAGGTGCTGGTCATCAGCGAGGTGATGGCGCCGGCCAGGGCGCGGCCACCGTCGCTGTCGTACGCGTGGCCGGTCGCCATCAGGAGGGCGCCGAGGTTGGCGTAGCCGATGCCGAGCTGGCGGTAGGCGCGGGTGTTCTCGCCGATCTTCTGCGTCGGGAAGTCCGCGAAGCAGATCGAGATGTCCATCGCGGTGATGACCAGCTCGACGACCTGGGAGAAACGCTCGGACTCGAAGGACTGGTTGCCCAGGCCGTCGTCCTTGAGGAACTTCATCAGGTTGAGGGAGGCGAGGTTGCACGAGGTGTTGTCCAGGTGCATGTACTCGCTGCACGGGTTCGAGCCGTTGATCCGGCCGGACTCCGGGCAGGTGTGCCAGGCGTTGATGGTGTCGTCGTACTGGATGCCCGGGTCGGCGCAGGCCCAGGCCGCCTCGGCCATCTTGCGGAAGAGGGACTTGGCCTCGACCTCTTCGATCACGTCGCCGGTCATCCGGGCACGCAGCCCGAACTTGCCGCCCGCCTCGACGGCCTTCATGAACTCGTCGTTCACACGGACCGAGTTGTTGGCGTTCTGGTACTGGACGGACGTGATGTCGTCGCCGCCCAGGTCCATGTCGAAGCCCGCGTCACGCAGGGCGCGGATCTTCTCCTCCTCCTTCACCTTGGTCTCGATGAAGGCCTCGATGTCAGGGTGGTCGACGTCGAGGATGACCATCTTCGCCGCACGGCGGGTGGCGCCGCCGGACTTGATGGTTCCGGCGGAGGCGTCGGCGCCGCGCATGAAGGAGACCGGGCCCGAGGCGTTGCCACCGGAGGAGAGGAGCTCCTTGGAGGAGCGGATACGGGAGAGGTTCAGACCGGCCCCGGAGCCGCCCTTGAAGATCATGCCCTCCTCCTTGTACCAGTCGAGGATCGACTCCATGGAGTCGTCGACGGCCAGGATGAAGCAGGCGGAGACCTGCTGCGGCTGGGGCGTTCCGACGTTGAACCAGACCGGGGAGTTGAAGCTGAAGACCTGGTGCAGGAGGGCGTACGCCAGCTCGTGCTCGAAGATCTCGGCATCCGCGGGAGAGGCGAAGTAGCTGTTCTCCTCACCGGCCTTCCGGTACGTCTTCACGATCCGGTCGATCAGCTGCTTGAGACCGGTCTCGCGCTGCGGCGTACCGACCGCGCCGCGGAAGTACTTGCTGGTGACGATGTTGACCGCGTTCACCGACCAGAAGTCGGGGAACTCGACGCCACGCTGCTCGAAGTTGATCGAGCCGTCGCGCCAATTGGTCATGACGACGTCACGGCGCTCCCACGCCACCTCGTCGTACGGATGCACGCCGGGGGTGGTGTGGATGCGCTCGATGCGCAGACCCTTGCTCGCCTTGGCGCCCTTGGTGCGGGAACCTCGTGCCGGGCCGCTCGCCGTCTCTGTCATGCCGCCTCCCATATGTGGGCAAAAACGCCCTGAAGTGCCCGGTTCTTCCCAGGCACAGTGTGTGTCCGTCGTCCCGCGAGCCACGTAGGCCCCGGGAACAGGTTCTGCATCGCCCGGTCACCGGCCGACGGACATGACTCCGGACGGTGACGGGCCGGTGCCGCTCAGTCGGCGGCAGCGGCAGGGGCGGGGACCTCAAGGGTCTCGCCGCTCCCGCAGTCCTCTGCGGTGGGCCGCTGCGCGCGCAACTCCACGATGGCGGCCTCGAAGTCTTCCAAAGAATTGAACGCCCGATAGACGGACGCGAAGCGCAGGTACGCGACGAGGTCGAGTTCCTGCAGGGGGCCGAGTATGGCCAGACCCACGTCATGGGTGGTCAGCTCGGCACTGCCGGTGGCACGCACCGCCTCCTCGACCCGCTGGCCGAGCTTGGCGAGGGCGTCCTCCGTGACGGGCCGGCCCTGGCATGCCTTGCGGACACCGGAGATGACCTTGGTGCGACTGAAGGGTTCGGTCACGCCGCTGCGTTTGACCACCATCAGCGAGCACGTCTCCACCGTGGTGAAGCGGCGGGAGCAGTCGGGGCACTGGCGGCGGCGACGGATCGACGTCCCGTCGTCGGTGGTGCGACTGTCGACGACCCGGCTGTCGGGGTGCCTGCAGAAGGGGCAGTGCATGGCTCCCAACCCTCCTTCACAGCGCGACCGGACAACGTCTCCGGCCAACCCTTGCGGGCCCCTCGGAGGCAGTCCCCAGCATAGGCGATGAGGCTGGGCCGAATGAACCCGGGACCACAACTTCTGGGCGGCCGGAACGATCCAACCACTAGATCTAGGGTTGAGTCGCAATTTCGACCCTTCCGCGTGTCGCACCCCGGGGGGCAGCCGTGGGCGCCCGGGCCAGGCAAGAGGGTACGGGAATCGCGCGGTCCGCGAGTTGCCGGGGGTCGGAGGTGCGGGGCCGGATGAAAGACTGGTGCCTGGACCCGGCGGGGAGCCCGCCGAACCCCGTACGCACCCTTCCGTCTCGTGCTCATACACCTGAGGGAAGGATGGCGGGAGCCCTTTATTCGTTTTTCACTCGAACGTGTGTTTGGCGCAACCTTTCGAAAGCTACTACCGTTGTCCAGCTAGGGAGAACATTCGAGAGGGGCCGACGTGACCACGACCGCAGACAGTGCCACCATCACCGCGCGGGACCACCGCTCCCAGAGCCGACTTGAGCCGGTGCATGCCATGAATGACTCAGTCACGAACACGGACGGGCCCGAGCCCGCGCGACCCGGGCGCTCCTTGCCCGGGAGGCCGCCAGGGATCAGGGCGGACAGCTCGGGTCTCACGGACCGGCAGCGGCGGGTCATCGAGGTCATCCGCGACTCCGTGCAGCGCCGGGGATACCCGCCGTCCATGCGCGAGATCGGTCAGGCGGTGGGCCTGTCCAGCACGTCGTCCGTCGCCCATCAGCTGATGGCCCTGGAGCGCAAGGGGTTCCTGCGACGGGACCCGCACCGGCCCCGTGCGTACGAGGTGCGCGGATCGGATCAGCCCAGCACCCAGCCGACCGACACGACGGGGAAGCCCGCCGCGTCGTATGTGCCGCTGGTGGGCCGGATCGCAGCCGGTGGGCCGATCCTCGCGGAGGAGTCGGTCGAGGACGTCTTCCCGCTGCCGCGCCAGCTCGTCGGTGACGGCGAGCTGTTCGTCCTGAAGGTCGTCGGTGACTCGATGATCGAAGCGGCGATCTGTGACGGCGACTGGGTCACCGTGCGCCGCCAGCCCGTCGCGGAGAACGGGGACATCGTCGCCGCCATGCTGGACGGCGAGGCGACGGTCAAGCGCTTCCGCCGCGAGGACGGCCATGTGTGGCTGCTGCCGCACAACGCCGCGTACCAGCCGATCCCCGGTGACGAGGCGACGATCCTCGGCAAGGTGGTGGCGGTGCTGCGGCGGGTGTGAAGAGCATCGGTCGTTGATCCCAAGGACACGCCTCAAGGACATGACGGAGCCCCGGGACGCTCTACGGCGACCCCGGGGCTCTTCGTCGCCCCCGCACCCTCCTACTTGCCGTCCGCCTTGGCCAGGGCGTCGATCGCGGCGAGTGAGCGGCGCGCCTGGTTGCGGTCCGTCGTGTACCAGAAGTCCGGCATCGAGGCCCGCAGGTAGCTGCCGTACCGCGCGTTGGCGAGCCGGGGGTCCAGCACGGCGACGACACCCTTGTCGCCCGTGGCCCGGACGAGGCGGCCCGCGCCCTGGGCCATCAGCAGCGCGGAGTGCGTCGCGGCCACCGCCATGAACCCGTTGCCGCCGGCCTCCTCGACCGCCTTCTGGCGTGCGCTCATCAGCGGGTCGTCGGGCCGGGGGAACGGGATCCGGTCCATGACCACCAGCTGACAGCTCGGCCCCGGCACGTCGACGCCCTGCCAGAGCGAGAGGGTGCCGAAGAGGCAGGTCTCCGGGTCGGCTGCGAAGTTCTTGATCAGCTCGCCGAGGGTCTCCTCGCCCTGGAGCAGGATCGGCTTGTCCAGCCGGCCCCGCAGCTCCTCGGCGGCCGCCTTGGCCCCCCGCATGGAGGAGAACAGCCCCAGCGTGCGGCCGCCCGCCGCCTCCACCAGCTCCGCCAGCTCATCGAGCATGTCCGTACGGGACCCCTCGCGGCCCGGGGTGCTCAGATGCCGGGCGACATAGAGGATGCCCTGCTTCGGGTAGTCGAACGGGGAGCCGACATCCAGCCCCTTCCACTGCGGGATGTCGTCGCCCGCGGTGCCCTCGGGGGCGAGCCCCAGGGATGCGCCCACCCCGTTGAAGTCCCCGCCGAGCTTCAGCGTGGCCGAGGTCAGGACCACGGAACGCTCGGCGAAGAGCTTCTCGCGCAACAGCCCGGAGACGGAGAGCGGAGCCACCCGCACGGAGGCGCCGAACCGGTCGTGCTGCTCGTACCAGACGACGTCGTACTCCGAGCCCTGGGTGATGCGCTCGGCGACCCCGTGGATCGACTCGACCGAGGCCAGGGCCTGCTTGCGGACGGCGTTCTCGTCCTCGACCGACTTGTCCCGGGTTGCTCCGATCGCGGAGATCACCGTACGGGCCGCGTCACGCAGCGCCATCAGCGCGTACCCGAGGTCTTCGGGCACCTCCTCCAGCCGCCCCGGGAGCGCCAGCTCCATCACCCGCTCGAACCCCTCGGCGGCGGTCTGGAGCGCGTCGGCGGCCTTCTCGTTGACCAGCTTCGCCGCCCGGCGGACCGCCCGGTTGACCTGGGCCGGGGTCAGCTCGCCGGTGGCCACCCCGGTCACCCGGGAGACCAGCTCATGCGCCTCGTCCACAATCAGCACCTCGTGCGAGGGCAGCACCGGGGCGCCCTCGATGGCGTCGATCGCGAGCAGGGCGTGGTTGGTGACCACCACATCGGCGAGCTTGGCGCGCTCACGGGCCGCTTCCGCGAAGCACTCGGCGCCGTACGCGCACTTCGTCGCGCCCAGGCACTCGCGCGAGGAGACCGAGATCTGCGCCCAGGCCCGGTCCGAGACGCCGGGGGTGAGGTCGTCCCGGTCGCCGGTCTCCGTGTCGCTCGACCAGTCCCGCAGCCGCAGCAGATCCTGGCCCAGCTTGCTGGAGGGCGCCGCCGCCTCGAACTGGTCGAAGAGCCCCTCCTCCTCGTCCTGCGGGACCCCTTCATGGAGCCGGTGCAGGCAGAGGTAGTTCGACCGGCCCTTGAGCATCGCGTACTGCGGGCGCCGACGCAGCAGCGGGTGCAGGGCGTCCACCGTGCGCGGAAGGTCCCGCTCCACCAGCTGGCGCTGGAGGGCGAGGGTGGCCGTGGCCACGACGACCCGCTCCCCGTGCGCCAGCGCGGGCACCAGGTAGCCGAGGGACTTGCCCGTGCCGGTACCGGCCTGGACGAGCAGGTGGGATCGGTCGTCGACCGCCTCGGCGACAGCCTCGGCCATGGTGGCCTGGCCGGGCCGTTCCGTACCGCCGACGGCGGTGACGGCGGCGTGCAGGAGCTCGGGGAGGAGTGGCTTCGTCATAGCCCGACCACCCTACGGCGCACCAGTGACAACGGCGATCACCCCCGGATCCGGGCAGCGGGGTGCAGCGGGTTGGGAACCCTGCCGTGGATCGCCGCGTGCGGCCGGCTGGAGCGGTCGCGATAGCCGTCCACGTGCAGCCGGTTGCGGTTGAGACAGAGCCGTTCGATCTCGGGGGTGAGCATGTCGAACAGCTCGAACCGCTCCTTGAGCTCGGGAAAGCGGGCGTGGTGGCGGACGATCTCCGCCCGGACGAGTGACCAGAAGGCGTCCTCACTCACCCCCAGCTGCTCCTCGCAGAGCGGGGACAGATAGCGGAAGACACCGACGAAGAGGCCGGAGTGGATGAACTGGGTGAGGAAGGACGGCGCCTCGGTGAGGAGGACGGTGCGGACCTCGTCGGGCATGGTGTCGTGCTCCGGCAGCGGGTGGGCGCTGACGTTGACGTCGTCCACGAAGTCCTTGATCGCGAGCCGTACCGGCACGTCGTTGTCGTCGAAGACGACGATGGCGTTCTCGCCGTGCGGGGAGAACACCGTGCCGTAGCGGTAGAGGAAGTGCAGCAGGGGCGGCAGCAGGGCGGCGAAGAGGCGCGTGAGCCAGGCCTCCGGGGCGAGGCGGGAGCGCTCGACGAGTTCGGCCGTGAACGCGCGGCCCGCCGGATCCGTATGCAGGAGGGAGGCGAGCGTTCGGGCGCGTTCGCCCGGTGCGAGGCGGGGCGGCAGGGGCTCCCGCCAGATCGCGCCGAGGATTTCCTTGTACTGGTAGGGGGCTTCGGGGAGGTGGTCGTAGAGCGGGTGTTCCACGGCGACGGAGGCGACCTCGCCGAGGAGGATGACGCGGCAGGTGTCGCGCAGGAACGGATCGGCCTCGCACAGGCCCTGGACCCAGGCGGTGACGGCGGGGGCGGCGAGGGTCCGCTCGGTGGGCAGGCCGCGCCAGACCAGGGTGTTGAGGATGGACAGCGGCAGCTTCACGGTGTGCCGGTCGGGGCGGGCGACGTTGGCGAAGGTGCGGACGGACTGCTGGGCGAGGCGTGCGTCGCCGTCGGTGTGCAGCGCCACGATGTCCCCGTCTGCGATGGCGGGGGCGAAGAGCGGCACGATCCATTCGTCCCACTGCCAGGGATGTACGGGGAGGTAGAGGTAGCTCTCCGGGTCGACCCCCCGGGCGTGCAGCTCGGCGGCGAACGAGGCGCGCACGGAGGGGTCGAGCTCCTGGGCGTAGAGGTGCTCGTGGGTGGTGAGGCGGCCCACGCCCCGGTACTGCGCGATGCGGGTGCTCACGGCGATCCACGGCAGCTGGAGGGGGCTGCGGGTCTCGGGCGTGAAGCGGGCCGCGTCGGCGGCGGAGAAGCCGAGCCGCCCCTTGCTCGCCACCAGCCAGGGGTGGCCGGTCTGGTGGCCTTCCAGCTCTGCGTAGTCGACGTCGGCGAGCTCGCGCGCGGTGAGGGCGGTGTGGTCGAGCCGGGCATCGGCGGAGAGCGTGAGGGTCAGCTCCCGGATGAGGTGGCCGAGGGTGGCGCCGTCGAGGCCGAGGAGACCTCGGGCGCGGGCGAGGAACCGCAGCGGGTCGCGGAAGGGGCGGGTCCCCTCGGACGAGCCATTGGCCGACGCGGTGGAGGAAGAGGCGTTGGAGGATGCCCTGGGCGAGGGTGAACCGGAGGGCGGGGACGAGCCGTTGGAGAGGGCGGCCGCGGAGCTCTGCACCGTCTCGATGGAATCGGGGTCGACGCGCCAGCTTCCGTAGACGCCCCGGTCGGCCGAGAAGCGGAGCTCCGTACCGTCGTCGAGCGACAGGGAGTGCAGGCGGCCGTCGCCGGGCCGGCGTTCGGGCTCGATGATCTCCTCGTAAGCGAACTCGCCGAGCATCTTGGCGAGCAGCCGCGCTGCGGCCCTGTCCCAGACCTGCCGGTTCAGTTCCGGGGGGCTGAGGAGAGGGTGAGGCTCGACTGAATCATGGCTCGCGGGATATGTCGGCACGGGGACTCCTCCGGGTGGAACCGATGGGGTTCGAGCGGTATGGACGGTGCGGCGCGATGTTCACAGGTGATCACGGTACGTTCGGTCGCGGATCATGAGAGCGGCACGTTTGTCGGGGAGGTCCACTTCTGCGGAGAAGCGGAATCCTGCGCTCAGGAACGCCGCTATGGACGGGGTGTTGCGCAGGTCCGGCTCGGCGACGACCCGGCCGCATCGCGGAAGGTTGTCCAGTACGAGGTCGGCGACCGCGCGGAGCAGGGTGGTGCCCACGCCCCTCCCCCGGTTGCCCACGCCCCCGATGAGGAGGTGGATGCCGGTGTCGTGGAGGCGGGCGGGGTAGTGGCGGGCCAGCGGGTCCAGGTCGGCGCGGTAGATCTCCCAGTAGCTCATGGGCGTTCCGTCGAGGACGCCGAGGCAGGGGAGGGAGCGGCCGTCCCCTTCGAGCTGCGGCCTCAGATGGTCGGCGGTGACGGATTCGGGCCCGGCGAGCTCCCAGAAGGCGGCGACGGCGGGGTCGTTCATCCAGCGGCTGAGGACGGCGAGATCGCGCTGCAGGTCCACCGGGACCAGGTGGAAGACCCCGGCCTCGGTGGTCGCGCCGGGCCAGGTGGCCGGGTCACCGAGCAGCTCGCCGGCGGGGTCGCACCGACGAGCTGCCCTGTTCCGGTCCTCTGAGATGAGGGCGAGGAGTTCCTCGGTGAGCTTCAGGTCGAGAGTGTCTTCTGTGCCGGTGGGCGCGGTGGGGGTTCCCCGGCCGCCGGGCCCGGAGCCCGGTTCCGGAGGCTCCGCGTCGGATTCGGCGGGCGCGTCGGCGGGAGGCACGGTGACACTCTCCTCTCTGGAGCGGGGCCGGGCCCCTCAGGCGTGCAGCGGGTTGGCGACGGAGACGTAGACGGACTGGGTGTCGACCGGACCGACCAGCTCGTCCAGTCCGTGCAGCCGGGTCAGCAGGTTTGCCTTGCAGCGCAGTTGGCGGTTCTGGAGAAGATACGCGGGCAGGGGCGAGCCCAGTTCCGCGTTCTCGGTGAGGAATTGACGGAGGACGGCGAGAAGGGCCTGCTCGTCGGCGAGGCGCTGGGCGCCGAACGCGCCGATGAGGCCGAGGACGTTGTTGATGCCCAGGTAGTAGGCGAACCGCTCGTCGGTGACCTGGTCGGATACGAAGGTGTCGCTGACGGTGGAGATGCCCGGGAGCCGCCGCTCCAGCTCGTCGCGGCGGGAGTCCCGGAAGTAGTAGCCCTGGTTGTCACGGTAGCGTCCGCCGACCGGCCAGCCGTCCGGGTCGAGCAGGACCAGGGTGTTCTGCTGGTGGGCCTCCAGGGCGACGCCGGCGTGGGCGTCGAGCCAGAGGACGGGGCGTACGACGCGGTCCAGATAGCGCCGGAACCACTCGGCGGAGACGTCCGCGAGCGGGCGGCCCGTCCGGGCGATCAGGGCGGCGACGGCCTCGGCGAGCCGCGAGCGCATCAGGGGCTGCCCGGGCCGGGGCCGCTGTGCGGTGAGTCCGGCGATGCAGACGGCGTCGTCGCCCGGGCCGAAGGGGTTCTGCCGGAGCATCACGTCGAGGCCGGTGACGGGGGTGCCCTCGGGGTCGTCGACGGCGAGCCAGGCGGGGTCGCGGACGATGTCGAAGCCGGGGTGTTCCCGCTGCCAGCTCTCGGCCAGTCCGGTGGTCAGGAGGCGGTGGACCTCGACGCCCCGGTGCAGCTCCTTGCGGAGGTTCTCGCGGCGGGAGTTGGTGATGCGGACGCCGAGGGAGAGCTTGAGCATCACGCGGGCGCCGGGGCGGTGGACGGTGCGGATGGACGAGGTGGGGTGCCAGTGCTCGCCGTACGGGCCGAGGTCGTGCAGCAGGCCGGTCTCCTGGAGCGCGGCGACCTGCGGACGGCTCAGCAGGTCGGCGGCCTGCCAGGGGTGCAGGGGGAGGGCGGCGGTGCCGGACGGCAGGCGCAAGCCGTCGCGGTGCGGGGCGAGGAGCTCCTCGGCGGACGCCTCCCCGCCCTCGCTCCAGGCGGAGTCGGTGGCGGTCAGGGAACGGTCCACGGCGAACCAGTGGAGTGGGAAAGAGCCGTGGAGCTCCGGCGAATAGCGCCGGGACTCCGCCTCGGAGAGCCCTTCGCGGCTCTTTGGGGTGGGGTGGAGCGGGTGGCCGAGGAGGAGGGACTGCTCGGCGGTGAGGAAGAGGTCGGCGTCGGCCGGGTCGGCGGGGCGGCGCCGCCGCTGTTCGACGAACCCGGCGGTGTGGCGTACGGAGTCGGCGACCCGGGCGACCAGGTCGGCGGATCCGTTGCGGTCGGCTTCCCGGCCGATCAGGACGGCGACGGTGACGGCGTCGGCGGACGGGGCCTTCTCGGGCGCGCCTTCCAGGACCGGGGCGCCGAAGCGGTGGGCGCCGGTGGCGGACCAGTAGTGAACGGGGACGAGCAGCGCGGTGCCGGTGGCAGGGAAGGCGACGCGCAGGGTGTCGCCGTCGGGGCGGGGCAGGTCGTTCTCCCGGGTCCAGCACCGCAGGAGGCTCTCGGTGCCGGCGGCGTCGGCGGCCCGCAGCGGGTCCGGGTGGTCCAACAGGTCCTGGCCGTCCCGGAGTCCGTCGTACGGCGCTGCGGCGTCGAGGGCTTCCGGGGCGCCGGGCTCCGTGGGGGCGTACGCCGGGTCGCTCACGTCGTCGCCCTGCACCGCTTTCTGACGGGGCACGGTCGTCGCCTCGACCGTGCCGGGGGCGGCCGGTCCGTCCTGCCCTCGGTGCTGGGGGGTACCGGGGCCGTCGGCCTCGGAGGCGGGGATGGGGTTCACGGCGGTCTTCCTTGTGTGGTTCCGGGGATCAGGAGGTCGGCCCGGCCGCGGCCCTGCGGTGCGGCGAACGCTCCGCGGCCGCCAGCGCGTCGGCCAGACGGTCGACGACGGCACTCGCCTGCTCGTCGGTGAGGGTGAGCGGGGGCAGGAGGCGGACCACGGCGCTGTGCCGGCCGCCGAGTTCGACGATGAGGCCGCGGTCCAGGCACTCCTGCTGGACGGCGCGGGCGAGGGCCGGGTCCGGCGGCGGGGCCGGGGCGTGGTCGTCGGCCTCGGCCGGCAGGGGCGCGGCCTCGGGGTCCACCAGCTCCAGGCCGATCATCAGTCCGCGCCCCCGTACGTTGCCGATCCCCGGATGGTCCGCCCGCAGCGTCCGCAGGCTGTCGAGCATGCGGGCGCCCAAGGCCGCCGCCCGTTCCGCCAGTCCGTTCTCCCGGACGTACGCGAGGGTGGCCGCGCCCGCCGCCATGGCGAGCTGGTTGCCACGAAACGTACCCGCGTGGGCGCCCGGCTGCCAGAGGTCCAGCTCAGAGCGGTAGACGATGACCGCGAGCGGGAGGGAACCGCCGATCGCCTTGGAGAGGACCATGACGTCCGGCACGATGCCGCTGTGCTCGACCGCCCAGAAGGCACCGGTCCTGCCGACGCCGGTCTGCACCTCGTCGGCGATGAGCGGGATACCCCGGGCCCGGGTGATCTCGCGCATCCTGCGCAGCCAGGCGTCCGGCGCGGGGTTGACGCCGCCCTCGCCCTGGACCGGCTCCACGATCATTCCCGCCGGGGCCGGGACCCCGCCCTTCTCGTCGTCCAGCAGGTGCTCCGTCCACCGTGCGCCCAGGGCGGCCCCGCGCGCGCCGCCGATCCCGAACGGGCAGCGGTAGTCCTGCGGGAAGGGCAGCCGGGTCACCCGGACGTCCCGGGCGCCGCCGGAGGCCCCCAGCGCCCCGGCCGTCATGCCGTGGTAGGCGCCGGTGAAGGTCAGCAGACCGTCGCGCCCGGTCGCGGCGCGGACCAGCTTGAACGCGGCCTCGACGGCGTCCGTACCGGCGGGGCCGCAGAACTGGATGCGGGCGTCGTCGGCGAGCTCGCGCGGCAGCGTGGCGAACAGCTCGGTGGTGAAGGCGTCCTTGACCGGGGTGGCGAGATCGAGCACATGCAGGGGGGCGCCGGAGTCCAGGACCTTCCGGATGGCTTCGAGCACGACCGGGTGGTTGTGGCCGAGCGCCAGGGTGCCCGCGCCCGACAGGCAGTCCAGATACCGCCGTCCGTCCGCGCCCTCGATGGTGAGCCCGCGCGCCCTGACCGGGACGATCGGCAGGGAGCGCGCGTAGGTGCGGGCGGCCGACTCTCGCAGCGACTGGCGACGGAGGATGCCCTCGTGCGCAGGAGGCGGTGCCACCGGAGCGGGTTCGGTCACGGACACGGCTCTTGATCCTCCTGCGGTAACAGTTGCGTTGCACGTCGGTACGTTTTCGCGCGGACGGAGTGCGGGGGTGAACGCTGCCCTGGTGTCCCCCGTACGTACCAACGACGCCGAACGCAAGGGATCACGGGTAAATCGGAACATCCTTGCGGGGACGGAACCGCGGACCTGCCGCGTACCGTCCCCATCGGCACCGGCATAGTGGGGGTCGCACCGAGGACCGGAGAACCTGCTCCCCGGCCCCGAAGTGTCCGAAAAGCAACGCGGAGTACCGAGTGACGAAGTCCCAGGGGGATCACCAGATGCGACCCATTCGCCCGACCGACACCGCACGCCGCGGCAGGCGCGTACGGCGCATGCCTTCCGGTGTGCTCGCCGCGACGGCGGCCGTCGCCGTCCTGGCGCTCACCGCCACCGCCTGCGGTCCGGAGGAGGACATCGGCGGCGGTACGACGCCCAGCGCCCCGGCCGGCCAGGCGGACGGCAAGGTCACCATTCCGGACGATCTCAAGGACCGGCTCAAGGAGCACGGGATCGACCCGGACAAGTGGCGGGACGGCGAGTGGAAGAACTGGGACAAGGACACGTGGCTGCGTGAGGCCAAGGACTTCGTCAACCCGATCATCGACGGCCTCTGGGACCCGGACCGGATGCGGGAGGCCGACAAGCCCCCGGAGAACCCGGTCGACAACGACATCTCCGGTGACGACGGTGTGACGGACCCGGCGCCCGCACCCGTCCAGGCGGCCGGTGTCGCGACGCCGTACCACGACAACGCGCCGGAGGCCGGGAAGCTGCTCTTCGACGGCCCCAAGGGCCCGATGGTCTGTTCCGCGACCGTCGTGAAGGACCCGGCGAACCCCGGCAAGTCCAACATGGTGTGGACCGCCGGGCACTGTGTGCACGCCGGTAAGGCGGGCGGCTGGTACCGCAACATCGCCTTCGTCCCGTCCTACAACAACGACAACCTCTCCCTGACGGAACTGGAGACCGCGCCCAAGGAGAAGATCGCTCCCTACGGCCTGTGGTGGGGCCGGTGGGCCCAGACCTCCGAGCAGTGGATCGCCCAGGGTGCGGCGACCGGCGGGCAGGGTGCCCCGTACGACTTCGCGGTGCTGCATGTGACGCCCGAGAAGGGGTCGACGGGCAAGTCGCTGGAGGAGACGGTCGGTTCGGCGCTGGCGGTCGACTTCAACGCCCCCGCCGTACCGCAGATCGCGGACATGACGGCCACCGGCTACCCGGCCGCGCCGCCGTTCGACGGCCAGAAGCTGCTCCAGTGCAAGGACCGGCCGGGCCGCCTCTCGGTCCGGCAGGACGAGCCGACGATGTACCGCATCGGCTGCACGATGACCGGTGGTTCCTCCGGTGGCGGCTGGGTCGCGGCCGGCTCGGACGGCAAGCCCGCCCTGGTCTCGAACACCTCGATCGGCCCGGTCTCGGCGGGCTGGCTGGCCGGTCCCCGGCTCGGCAAGGAGGCCGAGGGCGTCTACCGCGCGGTCAGCGAGAAGTACGCGGGGCAGTAGGGCCTTCCCGCCCGCGCACGACAGCTGTGAACACCGTTCCGCCCCTCGGCGGGACGGTGTTCGGCGTTCCGGCGGGTACACGGAAGGCGACCGAGTGCCGAATCCGTGTGGCCGACCGAGAGGCATGGCGATGACCGATTCCACGATGAGGGCGGTGGGCTGGGCGCAGTCCTTCCCCATATCCGAAGGAGTGCGCGCGGGGCGGAACTGGGCGCGCGAGCACCTCGAATCCCTGGAGTGGGCCCGGAACGCGCCCGACACCGTGGACTCGGTGCTCATCGCCGTCTCCGAGCTCATCACCAACGCGCACAAGCACGCCCACAGTGACGCCCAGCTCATCCTGACGTGGGACAGCACGTGTCTGCACGTCAGCGTCCACGACTCCAGTTCGCGGCCGCCCACTCAGCGCGAGGACGACCCGGGCGCACTCGGTGGTCGCGGTATGGCCATCGTGGACGCGCTGGCCGACAGCTGGCAGCACCATCCGCAGCGGGACGGCAAGACCGTGACCGCGTGCTTCGTGCCCCCTGGGTACGAGGACTCCGAAAAGGCTGCGGGGCGCGAAGACCCAGGAAACAGGTGACGCCCGGCCGGGGGTCCCGGTCGGGCGTCTCTGTCATGGTGTGTGCCGTGCGGTGATTACGGCCTTTGGCGTGCGGTGATCAGTGTGCGGCGGGGACGAACGTCTCCAGCTCCGCTGCCAGTTCCTCGTGGACCTGGGCCTTGAGCAGGGTGCCCTCGGCGGTGTGCTCCTCGGAGAGGACCTCACCCTCGGCGTGCACCCGGGAGACCAGAGCCCCCTGGATGTACGGCACGAGCACCTCGATCTCGACGGACGGACGCGGCAGCTCGGCGTCGATGAGCGTGAGCAGCTCGTCGATCCCGTCACCGGTCCGGGCCGAGACGGCGATCGCGTACTTCTCGTTGCGCAGCAGTCGCTGGAGGACCAGCGGGTCCGCCGCGTCCGCCTTGTTGATCACGACGATCTCGCGCACGTTCACCGCGCCGACGTCCCGGATGACCTCGCGCACCGCGGCGAGCTGCTCCTCCGGAACGGGGTGCGAGCCGTCCACCACGTGCAGGATGAGATCGGACTCGCCGACCTCCTCCATGGTGGAGCGGAACGCCTCGACGAGGTGGTGCGGCAGGTGCCGTACGAACCCGACGGTGTCGGCGAGGGTGTAGATGCGGCCGCTCGGTGTCTCGGCCCGGCGCACGGTCGGGTCCAGAGTGGCGAACAGGGCGTTCTCCACCAGGACACCGGCTCCGGTGAGGCGGTTGAGCAGCGAGGACTTACCCGCGTTGGTGTATCCGGCGATGGCGACGGAGGGCACCTTGTTGCGCTTGCGCTCCTGCCGCTTGATCTCGCGGCCGGTCTTCATCTCCGCGATCTCCCGGCGCATCTTCGCCATCTTCTCGCGGATCCGCCGCCGGTCCGTCTCGATCTTGGTCTCACCGGGACCACGGGTCGCCATGCCGCCACCGCCGCCGGAACCGGCGCCGCCCATCTGACGGGAGAGCGACTGGCCCCAGCCGCGCAGTCGCGGCAGCATGTACTGCATCTGCGCCAGCGAGACCTGCGCCTTGCCCTCACGGGACTTGGCGTGCTGGGCGAAGATGTCGAGGATGAGGGCGGTCCGGTCGACCACCTTCACCTTGACGACGTCTTCCAGATGGATCAGCTGGCCCGGGCTTAGCTCACCGTCGCAGATGACGGTGTCGGCCCCGGATTCGAGGACGATGTCACGCAGCTGCAGCGCCTTGCCGGAACCGATGTAGGTCGCCGGGTCGGGCTTGTCCCGCCGCTGATACACCGCGTCCAGCACCTGTGCGCCCGCCGTCTCGGCGAGTGCGGCGAGCTCCGCGAGGGAGATCTCCGCGTCACGCACCGTCCCCGAGGTCCAGACACCGACCAGCACGACGCGCTCCAGGCGCAGCTGGCGGTACTCGACCTCGGTGACGTCCTCGAGCTCCGTGGAGAGACCGGCGACGCGCCGCAGGGCGGCTCGCTCGGAGCGGTCCAGCTGGTCGCCGTCGCGCGCTCCGTCGATCTCCTGGCTCCAGGCGACGTCCTCTTCCATCAGGGCGTCGGCCCGAAGGCTCTCGGTGAGGCTCTCGGGCATGTTCTCCGTGGCGCTCTGCGCGTCCTGCGCGTCCTGGGGAAGGGAAGAAGAGGAGGTCATTGGATCCTTATGTCGATAGAAGTCTTTACGTCAGTCACAACGTGTGACCTGTCCGGATGATTCCCGATCATTCCCGCCGGGGAATCCGGTGCGGTCCGCCGTGCCGACGTGTCGATAGTGGCACGGCCCCACCGGGCCCGTCACTGGGGTTTTCCCCCGCCCTCAGGGGGTGGCGGCGGGCTCGGCCGCACGCCAGTCGGGGTGTCCGGGCATCGCCGGGGTCTTCTTCCCGTACAGCCAGTCCTCGAAGAAGGCCGTCAGGTCCCGTCCCGCGATACCGGACGCCAGCCGGGTGAAGTCCGCGGTGGTCGCCGTACCGTTCCGGTGGATCCGGACCCAGGCGCGCTGCAGCCGGTCGAAGGCGGCTGCGCCGATCTCCTGGCGCAGGGCGTAGAGGACCAGGGCGCTGCCGTCGTAGACGACGGGCCGGAAGAGGCTCAGCTTCTCGCCTTCGGCCGGGCCGTCCGGGTGCGCGGGCGGGCCGCCGTTCGCCCGCCAGCCGTCGGAGAGCTTGTACGCCTCGCGCATCCGCCGCTCCAGCGTCGCTCCGCCGTTCTCCTCCGCGTACAGGCCCTCGTACCAGCTGGCGTGCCCCTCGTTGAGCCAGAGGTCGGACCAGGAGGCCGGCGAGACGCTGTTGCCGAACCACTGGTGGGCCAGCTCGTGGACCATGACGGAGTCGACGTACCACTCGGGGTAGGCGGGCTCGGTGAAGAGGGACCTGCCGAAGAGGGAGAGCGTCTGGGTCTCCAGCGCGAACCCGATGCGGCTGTCGGCGACGAGAACCCCGTACGTCTCGAAGGGGTAGCGGCCGACCCGCCGCTCCATCCACTCCAGCTGGGCGGGGGTCTTCTTCAGCCAGGGCTCCAGCTTCTCGCGGTCGGCGGCCGGGACGACGTCGCGCAGCGGCAGTCCGTGCGGGCCCGTGTGGTGGTGGACGGCGGACCGGCCGATGGAGACCTGGGCGAGCTCGGTGGCCATGGGGTGCTGGGTGCGGTAGGTCCAGGTGGTCGTGGCGCCGTTACGGGTGTGGCCGGCGGGCAGTCCGTTGGCGACGGCCGTGAGGTCCTTGGGCGCGGTGACGCGGAAGGTGAAGTGCGCCTTGTCCGAGGGGTGGTCGTTGCTGGGGAAGACCCGGTGGGCGGCGTCGGCCTGGTTGGCCATGGCGAGGCCGTCCGCGGTACGGATCCAGCCGCCGTTGCCCGAGGTTCCGGACGGGTCGCTGGTGTGCCGGACGGTGATGTTCAGCGGTACGCCTTCGGGGAGGCGCCGTGGGGCCTGGACTACGAGGTCCTCGTTCTTGCTGCCGAAGTCGGCGGCCTGCCCGTTGACCTCGACGCCCTGGACGGTGCCCCGGGCGAAGTCGAGGTTGATCCGCTCCAGCGGTGCGGTGGTGCGGGCCCTGATCTTGGTGACGGCGTCCAGAGGCTTGCTGTTGCTGCCGTGGTAGGTGAAGGAGAGGTCGTACGTGAGGACGTCGTAGCCGGGGTTGCCGAGCTCGGGGAAGAGCCGGTCGCCGATGCCCAGGGGCTCGGGGGCGGGCAGGGCGGCGGCGACGAGGGTGAGCGACGCGGTGGCCAGGAGGGCGGCCCGCAGGCGGCGGGAGAGGTGCGGCATGGACTACCGCTATCAGCGCCGGGCGCTTTCCCGGGGGTGCCGCGCGCCGCGCCACCCGAACGAGGCGGCCTCCCTGGGATGGGGGTCAGCCGGTGGCGGCCGGGTGCTGGGCGCGGCTGACGTCGTAGACCCCGGCGACCTCGCGCATCGCCCGCATCAGGGCTGGCAGCCCGGCGGCGTCGGGGAGCTCGAGGGTGTAGGTGTGCCGGACGCGCTGTTCGCTGGGCGGTTCCACGGTGGCGGACACGATGGCCGCGTCGGCCGTGGCGATCGCCTCGGTGAGGTCGGCGAGCAGCCGGGGGCGCCCGAAGGACTCGGCGACGAGCGTGACCCGGCAGGCGGCGGTGTCGCTCCAGCCGTCCTCGTCGCGCCAGCGGGCCGCGACGGATGCGCGGCCGATCTCCCGCATCCGGGCCACGGCGGGACACTCCTGGCGGTGCACGGTGACGGCACCGCCCCGGACCACGATGCCGACCACCGCGTCCGGGGGCACCGGCGTACAGCAGCCGGCCAGGCGGGTGGGGCTCTCCGAGCCGTCGACGACGACGTTGGCGGCCCGCCCGCCGGACCGGGTGCGGGCGGGCGCGGTGGACTGGGGGCTGTCGGCCGCCGACTCCGTACGGCCGTCGGCTCCGTCCGCTCTCCCGGCTCCCGCTCCCCCGGCTTCCGGGCCCGGGGCGTCGGGGTGGGCGGAGAGCCAGCCGGTGATCGCGATGCGGGCGGCGGGGGTGCGGGCGTGGTCGAGCCACTCCGGCGACGGGCCGGACGCGGTGTCCTGGGCGAGCAGCAGCTGCACGGTGTCGCCGTCGCTGAGGACGGTGGAGAGGGTGGCGAGGCGGCCGTTGACCCGGGCTCCGATGCAGGTGTGCGCCCGCTCCCCGTGCTGGGCGTAGGCGGCGTCGACGCAGCTGGCGCCGGCGGGCAGGCCGAGGGTCTGGCCGTCGGTGCGGAACACGGTGATCTCGCGGTCCTGGGCGAGGTCGGCGCGCAGGGTGGTCCAGAAGGTGTCCGGGTCGGTGGCGGACTCCTGCCAGTCCAGCAGCCGGGAGAGCCAGCCGGGCCGGGTCGGGTCGGCGCGTTCGTCGGACGGTTCGGCCTGCTGGGCGGCGGTGGCGTCGTGGGCGTACGGGTTGCCCAGGGCGACGACGCCCGCCTCGGCGACCTTGTGCATCCGGTGCGTGCGGATGAGGACTTCGGCGACGGCTCCCTCGGGGCCGACGACGGCGGTGTGCAGCGACTGGTAGAGGTTGAACTTGGGGGCGGCGATGAAGTCCTTGAACTCGGAGATCACGGGAGTGAAGCAGGTGTGCAGCTCTCCGAGGACCGCGTAGCAGTCGGCGTCCTCGCCGACCATCACGAGCAGCCGGCCGAAGTCGGTGGGACGCAGCTCGCCGCGTTTCCTGCGGACCCGGTGCACGGAGACGAAGTGGCGCGGCCTGATCAGGACTTCGGCGCTGATGCCTGCTTCCCGCAGGGTGGCCCGGACGCTGTCGGCGATGGGGGCCAGGGGGTCGCTCTCGCCCGTCACCGCGGCGATGAGGGCGCGGGTCTCCTCGTACCCCTTGGGGTTCAGGATCGCGAAGACCAGGTCTTCGAGCTCGATCTTGAGCGCCTGGACGCCGAGCCGTTCGGCCAGCGGGATGAGGACGTCCTGGGTGACCTTGGCGATCCGGGCCTGCTTGTCGGGGCGCATCACGGTCAGGGTGCGCATGTTGTGCAGCCGGTCCGCGAGCTTGATCGACATGACCCGGACGTCGTTGCCGGTGGCGACGAGCATCTTACGGAAGGTCTCGGGCTCGGCGGCGGCGCCGTAGTCGACCTTCTCGAGTTTGGTGACGCCGTCGACGAGATAGCAGACCTCCTCGCCGAACTGCTCCCGTACCTGTTCGAGGGTCACCTCGGTGTCCTCGACGGTGTCGTGGAGCAGGGACGCGGTCAGGGTGGTGGTCTCGGCGCCGAGCTCGGCGAGGATCAGGGTGACGGCCAGCGGGTGCGTGATGTACGGCTCGCCGCTCTTGCGCATCTGGCCCCGGTGCGAGGACTCCGCGAGGACGTAGGCGCGGTGGAGGATGCCCAGGTCGGCGTCGGGGTGGTGGGCCCGGTGCGCGTCGGCGACATGGCCGATGGCGTCGGGCAGCCGGTCGCGGGAGACGGGGCCGAGCAGCGCCACCCGGCCCAGCCTGCGCAGATCGATCCTGGGCCGGCTCCGCCTGCGCGGCGCAGCGGCGGGATCGGCGGCCTCTGCACTCATGGGGGCACCTCCGGCGACGTCGACCGGCGGTGGGGAGAGGCGGACGCTTCTCCGGGCCGGTGCTTGATGCTACCGACCCCACCACGTGGCGCAGTCCGGCTCTCGCCCAGCGTGAAACGGATCACCCATTCGAGCGAAGCTCGGACCGATCACCGTTTCGAGCCGGGAGCCGCCGACCGGCCGGCCGTGCAGCGCTTACCGGTCAGACCGTGACCGTTTCCAGCCAGGCCGGGTCGATGGTGCCCTCGGCGACGATCACGGCGGCGCCGGTCATGTCGACCGAACCGTCCGGGTGCTCGGTGATGGTCAGGGTGCCTCCGGGGAGGTCCACCCGGTACGTCGCGGGGAGGCCGGTCACCGCCGGGTCCGTGCCGTCCCGGCGGGCGGTGGCGACGGCCACCGCACAGGCACCGGTGCCGCAGGAGCGGGTCTCGCCGGAGCCGCGCTCGTGGACGCGCATGGCGACGTGGCGCGGGCCCCGGTCGACGACGAACTCGACGTTGACCCCGTCGGGGTAGACCGCGGCGGGACTGACCGGAGGGGGGGAGAGCAGGTCACCGGCGTGAGCGAGGTCGTCGACGAAGGCGACTGCGTGCGGGTTGCCCATGTTGACGTTGCGGGAGGGCCAGCTGCGCCTACCGACGGCGACCGTGGCGCTCGCCTGAGGCAGCAGCGCGCGCCCCATGGAGACGGTGATGTCGCCGTCCTTGGCGAGGTGGACCTGCTTGATGCCGCCCCGGGTGGCGACGGCGAGCCCGCCCTGCTCGACGAGGCCTTCGCGTTCGAGGTAGTGGGCGAAGACGCGCACTCCGTTGCCGCACATCTCGGCGATCGAGCCGTCCGCGTTGCGGTAGTCCATGAACCACTCGGCCTCGGCGGCCATGCCCTGGGCCTCTGGGTGGGCCGCGGAGCGGACGACGTGCAGCAGGCCGTCCCCGCCGATTCCGGCCCGGCGGTCGCAGATCCGGGCGACGACGGATGCGGGCAGCGCGAGGGCGTTGTCCGGGTCGGGGACGATCACGAAGTCGTTCTCGGTGCCGTGACCCTTGAGGAAGGTGATCTGCGAAGTGCTCACAGGGCAACTGTACGAGCCACCACCGACACTCCGCGAGGCCGGACCCGCGGGCGTCCCCCCGGGTGGCGTCGGAGCAGGCGGTGGACGTCAGCGCAGACGGGCCACGCGCCACACGGCGAGGGCGACCAGTCCGGCGCCGGTGGCGACGTACAGCGCGATCACGCGCCAGTCGAGTCGGTCCCCCGAGCCCCTGGCGGGCAGGCCGGGCCAGGTGTGGCCGACGCGGCGGGCCGCCATCATGCCCCAACCGGCCGCGCAGCAGCTGATCAGGAGCCCCAGCATGGCGACCACGGCGCCACCGTCACCGAACTCGAAGGCGAGCGGGAAGGCGAACATCAGGGAGCCGACGGCGGCCAGCACGACGATGGGCGCGAGCTGCCAGATCCGCAGTTTGCGGGTGGGGCGCAGCTCGACCTCGACCTCGGGTGCCACGTCCTGCTCGTCGGGCCCGTCGGGACTCAGCCGCCCCGCGATCTCCCGCGGTGGCGGTACGTCGTGCTGCTCCGTGTCGCGAGGGCCGGCCTCCATCGCCACGCGCCCTCCCTAATCGGACTCCGCTGGTGGATCGATGCTCGATGATGGCACGGTCGCGGGGGCCGAATTGACGGCCGGAGCGTCCCGATGCCATCACGTGATCAGGCTGTGACCGCTCGTTCGATCAACGTCAGCGTCCGGTGCGGGAGTTCTGCCCGGTCACGGTGTCCGCCACCGAGCCAGTGGACGCGCGGGTCGCGGCGGAACCAGGAGTCCTGCCGACGCGCGAAGCGCTTGGTGGCGCGTACGGTCGCAACCCGCGCCTCCTCCTCGGTGCACTCCCCCGCGAGCGCCGCGAGGACCTGCTGGTAGCCCAGGGCCCGGGAGGCGGTGAGTCCCTCGCGGAGTCCGGACGCCTCCAGGGCGCGCACCTCGTCCACGAGGCCGGCTTCCCACATCCGGTCGACGCGCAGGGCGATGCGCTCGTCCAGCTCGGGGCGCTCCACGTCGACGCCGATCTGCACGGCCTCGTAGACCGGCTCGTCGCCGGGGAGGTTGGCGGTGAAGGGCTTGCCGGTGATGTCGATGACTTCGAGGGCGCGGACGATACGGCGGCCGTTGCTCGCGAGGATGGACCGGGCGGCGTCGGGGTCCGCGGCGGCGAGCCGCTGGTGCAGGAAGCCGGAGCCGCGCTCGGCCAGCTCCGCTTCGAGCCGGGCGCGCACCTCGGGGTCCGTACCGGGGAACTCCAGGGCGTCGATGGCGCCCTTCACGTACAGTCCGGAGCCGCCCACGAGGATCGGCGTACGGCCTTCGGCGAGCAGCCGGTCGATCTCCAGCCGGGCCAGGCGCTGGTACTCGGCGACGCTGGCGGCCTCGGTGACGTCCCAGATGTCCAGCAGGTGGTGCGGGACGCCCGCGCGCTCGGTGGGCGTCATCTTGGCCGTACCGATGTCCATGCCGCGGTAGAGCTGCATGGAGTCGGCGTTGACCACCTCTCCGCCGAGCTCCCGGGCGAGGAAGACCCCCAGATCGGATTTTCCGGCCGCGGTGGGGCCGACGACGGTGATGACACGGGGGGCTGAAGCGGGACGGTTCACCGGGACAGTCTCCCAAATCCCCGGCGCCTCCACGCACACCGCCCGGGGCCGGGAAGAACGCCAGGAGAACGCTGAAGGGCGCGTAAAACCGGCAAGGAGGGACAGGTGACCGACAATGGGGGCGGGAGAACGCTCCCGCAGACCGTCCTCACTGCACGGAAGGTGACCCAATGGGGTTCCTGGACAACCTGAAGGCCAAGCTGGGACCGGCCAAGGAAAAGGTCGGCGACCTCGCGCAGCAGCACGGGGGCAAGATCGAGCAGGGCCTCGACAAGGCCGCGCGCACAGTCGACCAGAAGACCAAGGGCAAGTACAGCGACAAGATCGACACGGGTGCGCGCAAGGCCAAGGAGGCCGTGGACAAGCTGGGCCAGAGGGACGGGGGCACGTCTGGCGCGTCCGGCACCACGCCGCCCCCTCCGCCGCCCGCTTCCTGACGCGACAGCGGCAGACCCTCGACGGCGGTACCGGTTCTCTCCGGTGCCGCCGTCGGGCTGTGCGGGTCAGGACCAGGCGGCGACGGTGTAGCCCACCCCGTAGGGCGCGTCCTCGTACAGCAGCCGTCCGGCGAGGCCCGCTCCCCGTGCGGCGCCGCTGAGCAGCTGCCAGGGGGCCCGGCCGGCCGCCTTGAGCTCGTACGCGAGTGTCTCGTCCAGCGCGTCGAGTGCGGCGAGGTCCGCCGAGCCCAGCGCCGCGGTCGCCCGGGCGTCGAAGGCCTCGGCCCGCTCGTCGAGATAGCCGGGCGCCTTGAGCGTGCGGCAGGCGCTGCCGTCGCCCATCACGAGGAGCGCGACGCGGTCGGCACGGGCGGCCAGCTCCTGACCGGTCCGGGCGCACTCCGCGGCGGGGGTGCGCCCGTCCACCGCGAGCCCCTCGACCGGTGCACCCGCCCAGCGGGCCCGGCTCAGCAGCCATGCGCCGACGGCGAGGGAGTCCGCGAGCGCCGGTCCCTGCGCGGCCGGGTCCGGCTCGCCCAGGGTGACGTCGAGGCCGACGCCGAAGCCCCGGAAGGAGCCGTGCCCGCCCGCCGGGTACGCCCCCGAGGACCGGCCGTCTCCCGGTCCCACGACCACGAGCAGGTCGGGGCGGGAGGCCGCGAGCACCCCCACGGCGTCCAGGCACGCGGCCCGGGCGGGATCGAGTTCGGGTGCGGCCCCGGCGGCGATCTCGGGCACCAGGAGCGGCGGGCAGGGGCACACGGCGGCGGCGGCAAGCATGCCGGTCAGCGTACTTGCCGGGGCGCGGCGCACCGCGCCCCGTCGCCCCTCGTACGGATCAGCCGATGCCGCAGGCCGGGGCGGCGGCGGCCGGGAGCGGGGCCGGGGCGCCGACGGTGGGGAGGCCGAGCATCACTCCGGCCGGCTGGGCAGTCGCCGCCGTGGTGCGCTTCTCCCACGCGTCGCCCGCGCGGGTGCCCTTCACGGCGAGCGGGGTGCCCTCGGCGAGCAGGTGGTGCGGGGCGGCGTAGGTGATCTCCACGGTCACCACGTCACCGGGGCGCACGTCCTGGGCGGGCTTGGTGAAGTGCACGAGGCGGTTGTCGGGGGCGCGACCGGAGAGGCGGTGGGTGGCGCCGTCCTTGCGGCCCTCGCCCTCGGCGACCATGACCTCCAGGGTGCGGCCGACCTGCTTCTTGTTCTCGTCCCAGGAGATCTGTTCCTGGAGGGCGGACAGGCGCATGTACCGCTCCTGCACGACCTCCTTGGGGATCTGGCCGTCCATGTCGGCGGCCGGGGTCCCGGGGCGCTTGGAGTACTGGAAGGTGAACGCGTTGGCGAAACGGGCCTCGCGGACCGCGTGCATGGTCTGCTCGAAGTCCTCCTCGGTCTCGCCGGGGAAGCCCACGATGATGTCGGTGGAGATGGCGGCTTCCGGCATCGCGGCGCGCACCTTCTCGATGATGCCGAGGAAGCGCTCCTGACGGTAGGAGCGACGCATCGCCTTGAGGATGCGGTCCGAGCCGGACTGCATCGGCATGTGGAGCTGTGGCATCACGTTGGGCGTCTCGGCCATGGCGGCGATGACGTCGTCGGTGAAGTCGCGGGGGTGCGGGGAGGTGAAGCGGACGCGCTCCAGCCCCCCGATCTTCCCGCAGGCGCGCAGCAGCTTGGAGAAGGCCTCGCGGTCCCCGATGTCGGAGCCGTACGCGTTGACGTTCTGGCCGAGCAGGGTGATCTCGGACACGCCCTCGGCCACCAGGGCCTCGATCTCGGCCAGGATGTCGCCGGTGCGGCGGTCCTTCTCCTTGCCGCGCAGCGCCGGGACGATGCAGAAGGTGCAGGTGTTGTTGCAGCCGACGGAGATGGAGACCCACGCGGCGTAGGCGGACTCGCGGCGGGTGGGGAGCGTGGAGGGGAAGGCCTCCAGGGATTCGGCGATCTCGATCTGCGCCTCCTCCTGGATACGGGCGCGCTCCAGCAGCACGGGCAGCTTGCCGATGTTGTGCGTACCGAAGACGACGTCCACCCAGGGGGCCCGCTTGACGATGGTGTCGCGGTCCTTCTGGGCGAGGCAGCCGCCGACGGCGATCTGCATCCCGGGGCGTTTGGTCTTCATCGGGGCGAGCCGGCCGAGGTTGCCGTAGAGCTTGTTGTCGGCGTTCTCGCGCACCGCGCAGGTGTTGAAGACGACGACGTCGGCGTCGCCGTCGGCGCCCTCGGGGGCCCGTACGTAACCGGCGTCCTCCAGGAGACCCGACAGCCGTTCGGAGTCGTGGACGTTCATCTGGCACCCGTAGGTGCGCACCTCGTAGCTCTTCTGGACGTCCACTGCTTCTTCGCTCCGGTTGCCGCTGCTCATGTGACCAGGGTAGGCGGTGGCCGGGTGCGCCTCCGTCCGCGCCCGGCCGGGCCTGGTCAGTGGGGCGGTGAGCTGGCAGGATCGCGCGCATGCTCCACGCTCCGTCCCGATTCGGCCGGCACCGCACCCTTCAGGCGGGCGCCGTGCTCGCGGTCGTGCTCGGGCTGCTCGCGTGGTGGCTCCTCCCCTTGGGCGAACGGGCTCCGAGCGGGTCGCTGACCTTCTCCACCGGGGTGCCGAGCGGCGTCTACCAGCGGTACGGGGAACGGCTGGAAGGCGCCCTTGCCAAGGACATGCCCGAGGTATCGATAAAGCTCCTCACCAGCGAGGGGTCCCAGCAGAACCTCGCGCGGGTGGCGACGGGAGAGGCGGACTTCACCATCGCCACCACCGACGCCGTGGCCACCTATGTGCGCGACGGCAGGCCCGGCGCCCACCTGCTGCGGGGCTGTGTGCGGCTCTACGACGACTACGTCCAGCTGGTCGTCCCGCGCGACTCCGACATCGGGAGCGTGGCCGACCTGCGGGGCAAGCGGGTCGGCGTCGGCCAGGAGGGCTCCGGCGTCCGGCTGGTCGCGGACCGGCTGCTGAACGCGGCGGGGGTCCATCCGACGCAGGACGTGACCGCTGTGCCGGCGGGGATCGACACCATGCCGGACCGGCTCGTCTCCGGGCACCTCGACGCCTTCTTCTGGTCCGGCGGGCTCCCGACGGGGGCCGTGCAGGAGCTGTCGCAGCGGTTCGCGATCAAGCTGGTCCCGCTGGACGAGGACCTGATCAAGGAGTTGCAGTCGAACGGCGGCTCCGCCCGCTACTACCGGTCGGCCACGATCCCCGCCGACGCGTACCGCTTCGCCCAGCGCGGCACATCGGTCCCCACGGTCGCCGTCGCCAATCTGCTCATCACCACCGACCGTACGGATCCGGCCATGACCGAGGCGTTCACCCGTACCGTGATCAACAGCCGGGACCGGATCGGCCGCGAGGTGCACGCCGCGCAGCTGGTGGACCTGCGGACGGCGATCTACACGGACCCGCTGGCGGTCCACGAGGGCGCCAAACGCTACTACCGCTCGGTCAAGCCCTGAGCCGGATTCGCCGGTAGCCGCAGCCCTCAGGGTCTCCGGCAGGCGCAGCCCCTGAGGGCCGCAGCAGGCACGGGCCTCAGGGGGTGAGCGGCAGCTCGCGCGGCACGGAGACGGTGACCCGCAGGCCGTGCGGCTCGTGGCGCTCGTACGTGATCGAGCCCCCGCCCGCCGCCAGCAGCACGCGGGAGATGGAGAGACCGAGCCCCGACCCGCTCACGTTCTGGTGGCGGGTGCTGCGCCAGAAGCGGTCACCGACGCGCTCCAGCTCCTGATCGGTGAGGCCGGGCCCCCGGTCGGCGACCACGACGGCCGTCGCGGTGGTCCCCGGCGTCACCGTGACCCGTACGTCCTCTCCGGCCGGGGTGAACTTCAGGGCGTTGTCGATCACCGCGTCCAGCGCGCTGGAGAGGGCCACGGGGTCGGCCCAGGCGGTGGCGGCCGGGGCCCCGTCCTGGATGAGGCGTACGCCCTTCTCGTCCGCCACCGGGCGCCAGGAGGCGACGCGCTCGGCGGTGAGCGGGACGATGTCGGTCAGCTGGAGGTCGGCCTCGGTGTGTTCGGCCAGTGCCAGGTCGAGCAGGTCGTCCAGGACCCGGGCCAGCCGCTTCCCCTCGGTGCGTACGGCGGCGATCTCCTCGTTGCCCTCGGGCAGTTCCAGGGAGAGGAGCTCGATGCGCAGCAGAAGCGCGGCGAGCGGGTTGCGCAGCTGGTGCGAGGCGTCGGCGACGAAGGCGCGCTGCTGTTCCAGTACGTCCTCGACGTTGTCGGCCATCTCGTTGAAGGACCGGGCCAGCCGCCGCAGCTCCGGGGGCCCTCCGGCGGCCGCGACCCGTGAACGCATCCGGCCGACGGCGATGTCGTGGGTGGCCGCGTCCAGGATCCGTACCGGCAGCAGCACCCAGCCGGTGAGCCGGACGGCGGCGCCGACCGCGACCAGCATGGCCAGGGCCTCGCCGACCGCGATCAGCAGCCAGGTCCGCAGGATCCGGGAGCGCATCTCGTCGGTGGGCGAGTCGATGACGACCACGGCGACGACGTCACCGTCGCGCACCACGGGGGAGGCGACGACGACGCGGCCGTCCTGCCAGGGCCAGACCTGTGGGGGGTCGTGCGAACGGCGGCCGAGCAGCGCCTCGTTGAAGGCCGTGCGTCCCTCCCCCTCGGCGGGCAGCATCCAGGTGTCCGGAGCCTTCGCCAGGGCCAGGTCGTTGCGGTAGAAGACGCCGGCCCGGATCCCGTACACCGAGGCGTAGACCTCCAGGTCGGTGGCGAGCGTCAGACGGCGCTCGTCGTAGGCCGGGACGGTGTCGGTGACGGGCTGGGCGAGGGCGGCGAAGCGGGCGGTGTCGTCGATCCGGTCGATGACCAGGCGCTGCTGCTCGGCGGCGGCCACGCTCACCGCGAGCGGGAAGCCGAGGGTGAGCAGGACAGCCGCCATGAGGGTGATGAGCAGCGGAAGGAGACGGGTGCGCACCGGGGACGTACCGGCCCGTTAAGCGGACGGCGCGACGAGCCGGTAGCCGACGCCCCGCACGGTCTCGATGAGGGCGGGCAGCCGCAGCTTGGAGCGCAGCGAGGCCACGTGCACCTCCAGGGTGCGCCCGGTCCCCTCCCAGCTGGTGCGCCAGACCTCGCTGATGATCTGCTCACGGCGGAAGACCACGCCGGGCCGCTGCGCGAGGAGAGCCAGGAGGTCGAACTCCTTGCGAGTGAGCTGTACTTCCGCGCCGTCGACGCTGACGCGGCGGGTGGGCAGCTCTATCGCGACGGACCCCAGGCGCAGGGCGGCGACCGGCGTCGGGGCGGTGTCCTCGCCGCTGGTGGTGCGCCGGGCGACCGCGTGGATACGGGCGAGCAGTTCGCCGGTGTCGTAGGGCTTGGTGACGTAGTCGTCGGCGCCGAGGTTGAGTCCGTGGATGCGTGAGCGCACATCGGCGCGGGCGGTCACCATGATCACCGGGGTGGCCGTGCGCTTGCGGATCTTGCCGCACACCTCGTAGCCGTCCTGGTCGGGCAGGCCGAGGTCGAGCAGGATGACCCCGAAGGGCTCCTTCTCGGCGGGCAGCAGGGCCCGCAGGGCCTCCTCGCCGTTGCGGGCGTGCACGACCTGGAACCCGTGCCGGGCGAGCACGGCGGACAGGGCCGCGGCGACATGGTCGTCGTCCTCGACGAGCAGCAGTCTCATGGCCCTCCTCTCCGTCTCCCCGGGCCTTCGGGCTCTCCCGGACTCGTGCACGTAACCGGTCTCGATCTCACGCCACCGTCGCACGGCGTCACCGGGCGGCACCTCGAGCTTCGCGCCCTTCACCCGGAAGATCCCTGGCGAAAACTTTCCGTTCAGCGGTGCTTCGCGTTCTTTTGCCGCACAGGGCATCCACTCCGATGACGGGCACACCAGTCAAGGGGCTGCCGGTTACAGCAGGGTTTCCGTTATGCACCCGGTACGCCCCGGCGCTGCGCGTGGCGTCCCCTTCACGCGGAGTGTCCGGTTGCCGCCGGATCGTTATGCTCAATTTCCGCTCAGATGTAATGACGCTGGTCGCACCGCGTCATTAGTGTCCTTGGCACCCGAGGAGGACGGAGCAAGAAGCCGATGAGCGGAGTTTCAGTGACCAAGGCCGCCGAGGATGCCGCGCCCGCGGGCGACGACCTTGTCGTACTGAGCGACGTCAACAAGCACTTCGGCGCGCTGCATGTGCTCCAGGACATCGACCTGACCATCGCCCGTGGCGAGGTCGTGGTCGTCATCGGGCCCTCCGGGTCCGGGAAGTCCACGCTGTGCCGCACGATCAACCGCTTGGAGACGATCGATTCGGGTGCGATCTCGATCGACGGCAAGCCCCTGCCCCAGGAGGGCAAGGAGCTGGCGCGGCTGCGCGCCGACGTGGGCATGGTCTTCCAGTCGTTCAACCTCTTCGCGCACAAGACGGTGCTGGAGAACGTCATGCTGGGCCAGACCAAGGTCCGCAAGACCGACAAGAAGGCAGCGGAGGAGAAGGCCCGGACCCTGCTCGACCGGGTCGGCGTCGGCGTGCAGGCCGACAAGTATCCAGCACAGCTCTCCGGAGGCCAGCAGCAACGCGTCGCGATCGCGCGGGCGTTGGCGATGGACCCGAAGGTCATGCTCTTCGACGAGCCCACCTCGGCTCTCGACCCGGAGATGATCAACGAGGTCCTCGAAGTCATGCAGCAGCTGGCCCGGGACGGGATGACGATGATCGTCGTCACCCATGAGATGGGCTTTGCCCGCTCGGCCGCCAACCGCGTGGTGTTCATGGCGGACGGGAAGATCGTCGAAGAGGCCACGCCCGAGCAGTTCTTCAGCAATCCGCGCAGCGACCGGGCCAAGGACTTCCTGTCGAAGATCCTTCACCACTGACGACAACGACCTACGGCATAAGGAAATCTCCCATGAAGCTCCGCAAGTCGGCCGCCGTCGCGGCCATCGCCGTCCTCGCCCTGACCGCCACCGCGTGTGGTGGCAAGGAGGGTTCCGCCGGTGACAAACCGGGCGGCACCAAGCCCGGTTCCTCCGAGGCCCCCGAGCTGCCCAAGTACACCGTCGCCACGGACGTCTCCCTGGACTCCCCGGTCTTCAAGAAGGCGAAGGAGCGCGGCAAGCTGATCATCGGCGCCAAGGCCGACCAGCCGTTCCTCGGCTTCGAGGACCAGTCGACCAAGGAGCGTTCCGGCTTCGACATCGAGATCGCCAAGATGATCGCGGCGGACCTCGGCTTCTCGGAGAAGCAGATCGAGTGGAAGACCGTCGACTCCGGCATCCGCGAGACGGCGATCTCCAAGGGCCAGGTCGACTACTTCGTCGGTACGTACACGATCAACGACGAGCGCAAAAAGCAGGTCGGCTTCGCCGGTCCGTACTACAAGGCGGGCGCCGACCTCCTGGTCCGCAAGGGCGACGACTCGATCAAGGGCAAGGAGTCGGTGAAGGGCAAGAAGGTCTGCTCGATCGTCGGTTCCACGCCGCTCCAGGAGATCAAGAAGCCGGAGTACGGCGCGAGCGTCGTCGAGCTGGCCAAGTACTCCGACTGCGTGCAGCAGCTGCTGACCAAGCAGGTCGACGCCGTCACCACGGACGACTCGATCCTCAAGGGTTACGCGGCCGCCAACTCCGGCAAGCTCCAGGTCGTCGGCAAGCCGTTCACCGACGAGCCGTACGGCGTCGGCCTGAACAAGGACGACAAGGTGCTGCGCGAGGCGATCACCAAGTCGCTGGACGACCACATCAAGGACGGCACGTACAAGAAGATCTACGAGGCGACGCTGGGCCTGTCCGGTTCGGACTACACCGAGCCGCCGGCGC
Organism: Streptomyces sp. NPDC006261; assembly: GCF_040613515.1. Lineage (NCBI taxonomy): Bacteria > Bacillati > Actinomycetota > Actinomycetes > Kitasatosporales > Streptomycetaceae > Streptomyces > Streptomyces sp. NPDC006261. The sequence goes on along the minus strand of NZ_JBEXSI010000002.1, from coordinate 44,371 downwards.
TCGAGCGCTACTGACGACACCGTCCGCCGTCCCACGGCTGACCTCCCGTCACTGACGCCCCGCGTGTGACTCAGGCGTCCCGTACGCCCGCCGCTCCCCAGGGTTCGGCGGGCGTAGGGGGCGCCCCTTCCCCTGCCCTGATGCCGCTGACCGCCGACGCGGAGACCTCATGAACGTACTGCTCGACAATTTCCCAGAGTTCCGCGACGGCTTCATAGGAACCGTGTCGATCACCGCCATCAGCTCGGTTATCGCCTTGGTGCTCGGTGTCATCATCGCCGGTTTCCGGGTCTCGCCGGTGCCGCCGCTGCGGTACTTCGGCACGGCCTGGGTGACGCTGATGCGCAACACCCCGCTGACGCTGCTCTTCCTGATCTTCTTCTTCGTCGTCCCGGAGATCCTCTTCCCGGGCATGAGCCCGTTCGTGCTCGGCTCACTGGCTCTCGGCTTCTACACCTCCTCGTTCGTCTGCGAGGCGGTCCGTTCCGGCATCAACACCGTGCCGCTGGGACAGGCCGAGGCCGCGCGCTCCATCGGGATGACCTTCGCCCAGACGTTGCGCATCGTGGTCTTCCCCCAGGCCACGAGGATCGTCATCCCGCCGCTGAGCAGCATCTTCATCGCGCTCACCAAGAACTCCGCGATCGCGGGCGCCTTCAGCGTCGCCGAGCTGTTCGGCTGGCAGAAGCTGATGAGCGACCGCGGTTACGACATCGTCCCCGTCTTCATCTGGGTGGCCCTCGGCTACCTGGTCGTCACGTTTACCATCAGCGGCCTCTTCCGGCTGCTGGAGCGTCGCATGGAGGTCGCCCGATGAGCGCCAGCGTTCTCTACGACGCCCCGGGCCCCAAGGCCGTCGTCCGCAACCGGGTCTACGCCGTCCTCGGCACCCTCGTCATCGCGGCGCTGCTCGCCGTGAGCCTGGTGCGGCTGGCCGACAAGGGCCACCTGGCGCCCGAAATGTGGGACATCTTCAACTACGCGGGCATCCGGCAGAACATCGCCGACGCCCTCATCGCCACGCTCAAGGCGTTCGGCCTGGCCGCCGTCGGCTCGCTCGTACTCGGCGTGCTGCTCGCGGTGGGCCGCCTCTCCGACCACCGACCGGTGCGCTGGGCGGCGACCACCTTCATCGAGCTGTTCCGCTCGCTGCCGCTGCTGATCACGATCTACGCCATCTGGGTCGGCTTCCTCACCGACTACTCGATGTGGGCGCTGGCAGCGGGCCTGTCCGTCTACAACGGCTGCGTCCAGGCCGAGGTGCTGCGCGCCGGCATCAACGCCGTCCCCCGGGGCCAGAGCGAGGCCGCGTACGCGCTCGGCATGAGCAAGACCCAGGTCATGGCCGGCGTCCTCATGCCGCAGGCCGTCCGGTCCATGCTGCCGACGATCATCAGCCAGCTCGTGGTGACCCTCAAGGACACCTCGCTCGGCTTCATCATCCTGTACCCGGAGCTGCTCCAGACGGCGCGTCTGATCGCCTCCAACACTCAGGTGAACGAGCAGTACCCGTACGTCTCGACGATCGCCGTCATCGGCACGATCTACATCGCGCTCTGTCTGCTGCTCTCGTCGCTGGCGACCTGGATCGAGAAGCGCGGCCGCCGTGCCAAGACCGGCATCGCGGTGGCACCGGCCGTCCAGGCCCCCGGAACCATCGACGCGACGGCCGGCACGTTCGGCCCGGACGCGGGGGGCGCAGGGGGCGCGGGCACCGGAGCTGACGGTGCCGGTGGGACGGGAGTGCAGCCGAACTGACCGTCGGCCCTCTTTCCCGGCGGAAGCATTCGAGGCAGCGGCGCACGCGTCGCTGCCTCGGTCACTTGACGCAAGCATCCCCAATAGGTTGCATACGTTCTGTGATCACGCACCCGGCTTCCACTGCCACGTTCCGCATGACCGTACGGGCCGGAGGACACGCGCCGTGGACCCGGTGATCGTCGTCGGTGCCGGACCCGTCGGTCTGACGCTGTCGCTGGCCCTCGCCGCCCAGGGCGTCCCGTGCGTGCTCCTGGACGAGGGGCCGGGCACCGAGGAAGTACGTCTCGCCCGCACGGCCGTGCTGCGTGAGGACACCGCCGATCTGATGGAGCGCCTGGGCGCCGCCGACCTGGAAAAGGACGGGCTGCGGTGGAGCGGGTGGCGCTCGATGCGCCGGAAGCAGCTGGTCCGTGATGTGCCGCTGCGTACAGGCTCTGCGGAGTTGGGCGCCTCCGGAGCCGCCGGTGACTTCGGTGCCTCCGGTGACTTCGATGACGAGGGCGCGCCGCTCCTCCCGGCCCCTCTGCACATCCCGCAGCACGCGCTGGCCTCCGCCCTGCGCGCGGCGGTCGCGGCGGCGCCACTGGTGGAGCTGGTGCCGCTGAGCCGCATCGACACCCTGGAGCAGGACCGGGACGGCGTCACGGTGCACGCCAAGGGGCCCGGTTCGGCCTGGTGGCGCGGCAGCTATGTGGTCGGCTGCGACGGCGCCCGTTCGACCGTGCGCAAGCTCCTGGACATCAGGTTCCCCGGCCGTACGGCGGTGGAGCGGCACGCCGTCGCCGCGCTCCGGGCCGAACTGCCCTGGCCGGGCGAGGCCGTGCTGCACCGGCAGCCGCCATGGCGCGGCGGGGGCGCCGAGGTCGGTGCGCGGCCGCTGCCGGACGGGGTCTGGCGGCTGGACTGGCTGCTCCCGCCGCGCGGCGACCTGGTCACCCCGGACGCCCTGATCACCCGTATCCGGGACACCTTGGCCGGCTGGTGCGGCGAGACGCCGCCGTACGAGCTGCTCGACACCGGCGTCCACACCCTCCACCACCGCCTCGCCCGGCGCTGGCGGGTGCAGCGGGCCTTCCTGGCGGGCGACGCGGCGCATCTGCTGGGGGCGCTCGGCACCCAGGGCCTGGACGAGGGCATCCGGGACGCCGAGAACCTGGCCTGGAAGCTCGCCCACGCCTGGCACCACCGCGGCGGCGGCCTGCTGCTCGACAGCTACCAGGCCGAGCGCCGGGCCGCGGTCGCCGCCCGGCTGCGCGCCGCCGACCAGTCCCTGCCGATACTGCGGGGCGGCGGGGGGCTGCGGACGCTCGTACCGGGCGCGGTCCGCAGCCACGACACCCTGCTCGCCGACGGGCACCTGGGACGCGGAGCCCTCGGTGCGCCCCCTTCGTACTCGCACTCCCCCCTTGCACCACCGCACGCTGAGGCGCACACCACAGTGGGTACGCCCCCCGGTGCGCCGGTCGCCGATGTACGGGTGACGGCACCGGACGGAGCGGCCGTACGGCTGCGCGAGCGGCTCGGGCAGGGGCATCCGCTGGTGATCCTGGTGGCGCCCGGCACCGGGGTCTGGGACCGGCGGCACTGGCTGACCGCCGGCATCATGCCGCGCCTGGTGGAAGCCGTGGAGGCGCTGCCGTCCGCGGCGGAACTGCTGGTCACGGAGAGCTATCCGGGTGCGTCGGCCCACACCGTTCTGCTGGTCCGGCCCGATGGCCACCTGGTGGCCGCCTTCGCCGGCGTACGGCCCGCTGAGTTGTTGGCCGCGGCGCGGGCGGCGCTGGGCGGGGCGCCTGAGCCCGAAGGCGGGGAGAGCGGCGATGACGGGCGGGGGGCGGCACGCGGGCCGGGGCCTCGCGAGCGGGTTCACGCCGACCGGACCGCCCGGATCAATTGACCGTCACGGGCGCACATGGTGTACTCCAGATCATGACCGACACCGATGTGCGCCTGTGGCGGAGGGTTCATATGGACCTCCTCCGTTACGCGGGCTGCGTGTGTCGCCCGTCCTGCTGAATCGCCTTTCCCTGCCGGTCCGTGCCGCTTTCCGCACGGCCGGGACCTCGCGCGAACTTCCAGGACGGTCCCTGTGTCTTCCCCCTCTCCTGCCGTGCCCACGGCTGCTTCCGTGCCCTTCCCCGCCGGTTCCGCCTCTCCTGCCGCCGCCGTGGCCTTGGCTCCCGCTGTCTCCGCGCGGGTCGGCTGGGCCGCCCGTGCCGTCTCCTCCGGCCCGACGGTCGCCGAGCTGCTCGCCTTCGTGCGCCGCGCCGCCGAGGACACGGCGCTCATCGCCTCTCTTCCGCTCGATCCGGAGGGGCGCACCTGGGTCCGGCTCGACGGGCCCGGCGGCAGCGAGGCCTGGCTGATCGGCTGGCCGCCGGGGACCGGGACGGGATGGCACGACCACGCCGACTCGGTCGGCGCCTTCACCACCGCGTCCGGCACCCTCAAGGAGCACTCGCTCGCCGTACGGCTGCCCACCGACGGCTGGAAGACCCTGGAGCTGAACGAAGGGGTGGACCGGTCACAGGAGCTGGCGGCCGGTCAGGGCCGGGCTTTCGCGCAGAACCACGTGCACGAGGTCCTCAACGCGTCCGACAGCGTGCATGCCGTCTCCGTCCACGCGTACTACCCGCCGCTGCCGCGGATCCGCCGGTTCAGCCGCACCGGCGCGTTGCTCCGCCTGGAGCAGACCGAGCGCCCGGAGGACTGGCAGTGAGCGGCGACGGCCGTGGCGGGGCTGAGCGCGTGGGGGCTACGGAACGGGTGGCCGCCACGGAACGAGTGGGCATCGACGAGCTGCTGGAGCGGGTCCGGGCCGGTTACGTCCGGATCGACCCGCAGGAGGCGGCCGCGGCGGCGACGGACGGCGCACTGCTGGTGGACATCCGGTACGCGGCCCTCCGGGACCGGGACGGGCTCATCCCCGGCGCGCTGGTCGTGGAGCGCAACGAGCTGGAGTGGCGACTCGATCCGCAGGGCAGCCACCGCGCCACCGAGGCGGTGAGCCACGACCTCCCAGTCGTCGTCATCTGCAACGAGGGGTACGCGTCGAGCCTCGCGGTGGCGTCGCTGCGGCAGCTCGGGCTGGACCGGACCACCGATCTGATCGGCGGCTTCCAGGCGTGGCGTGCGGCAGGCCTCCCCGTGATGCCGGCCACCGCCGAAGGCTGATACCGAGCTGGTGAGGGAGGGGGCGGCCACGGGCGTGAGGTGGCCGCCCCCTCCCTCATCCGTGTCTCATCTCTGACCGGGACACACCCGAACGCCACACTCCAGTAGAGCCAACGCCGTGCGCGACCGACATTCGCTTCACACAGAGGCGAAATGTACGGAGATGAAGCACTTATGGCGATTCCTGTTCTCACCCCCGACCAGCTGGACGCCCAGGCGTCCCAGTTGCACGACACACAGGCGTGGCAGAGCATCGTCTCGGGGTGGGAGCTCACCGCCCCCGAACCCGGGCCACCCCCGGCGGAGCGTACGGAACCGGCCCGCGCGCAGCCCCCGGCACCGGGCCGACCGCCTTCCGACTGGCGGAGCCTGCTCTCCGTCCCCGTCGACCAGCTCATCGACGACGCACTGCGGACACTGCCGGCGGCTCCTCCCCCCGAGCGCCCGCTCCCTGGCCGGCTGGGGGCGGTCCTGCCCGATCGCGTCCACGCCTGGCGGCGGGTCGGCCAGGCAGATCTGAGGCCCTCCGTCCACCTCAGCTACGCACGCCAGATCCTGACCGAGTGGGGCTGGCAGAACACCCCGTACCGGCTGCGCGACGCCCGTGGGGCCCGCTGCGTCTGTGGCGCGCTGCTCACCGCGCACCGGCTCGGCTACGGCTCCCCCACCACCGTGAACCGGGCCGGCGCCTGGCTGATCACCGAGCTCCGCTTCCAGGGATGGCCCGGGCTGATCGGCCCGTGGAACCGCGCGCCGGGCCGCACCGCTGCGGACGCGCTGGCGCTCGTCGACGCGGCCACCCGCCGAGCGGCCGCAGCCGGACACTGACCGGCCGACGGACCCTGCCCCCGTCCCCCGCCTGTCTGGGAGCAGCCGCACTCGATCTCCTCCGAACCGCCGCTCTCCTCAGAAGGGCTCGCCCAGTCCCTCCGTGTCCTCGCCCTCCTCCTCCAGCGCCTGGCGCACCACCCGCAGGGCCATGCCTTCCCCGTATCCCTTGCGGGCGAGCATGCTCGCGAGACGGCGCAGCCGCTTGTCACGGTCCAGACCGCGGGTGGAGCGGAGCTTGCGGGCCACCAGCTCCCGGGCCGTCTCCTCCTCCTGGTCGGCGTCGAGCCGGCCGACCGCCTCGTCGATCATGGACGGGTCGACGCCCTTGGTCCGCAGCTCGCGGACGAGGGCGCGGCGGGCCAGCCCCCGGCCGTGGTGCCGGGACTCCACCCATGCCGCGGCGAAGGCGGCGTCGTCGATCAGCCCGACGTCCTCGAAGCGCGCGAGGACCTCCTCGGCGACCTCCTCCGGGATCTCCCGCTTGCGCAGGGCGTCCGCGAGCTGCTTGCGCGTTTTCGGCGTCCCGGTGAGCTGGCGCAGGCAGATGTTGCGCGCCTGCTCGACCGGGTCGCGCGGCTCCCCCTTGTCCCGCTGACCACGCGGCTCCCCCTGCTCAGCCCTCGACGAGGAAGGGGAACCGCTGCTCCTGGTGCCGGAGCGGGCACGCCAGCCCGTTTCTTCGCCGAACCCGGCGCCCGCGTCCGCTCCCCCATGTGAGCGGCGTCCGGACCGCGCCCCGCGGCCGGTCCCCGGCTCGTAGGCGGACCCCTCCGTGGGCCCGTCGGCGAGCTCGGGGCCGTTTCCGGGCTCCGCGGGGCTTCCCGGCCACTCCGTACGACGCGTCACGGCCTAGCTCTTGGCCGCCGCGGTCTTGGCCGGCTTCGCCTTGGTCGCCGCGGCAGCGGTCACCGGCTTCGCCGCACCGTCCGCCGTGGCCCCCGCAGCCGCCGCGCCTTCTGCGGCCGGCTCGGCGGACTCGGCCTCCGGACGGACACCGACACCCAGCTTCTCGAGAATCTTCTTCTCGATCTCGTCGGCGAGGTCGGGGTTGTCCTTGAGGAAGTTGCGGGCGTTCTCCTTGCCCTGGCCGAGCTGGTCGCCCTCGTACGTGTACCAGGCACCGGCCTTGCGGACGAAGCCGTGCTCCACGCCCATGTCGATCAGCCCGCCCTCACGGCTGATGCCCTGGCCGTAGAGGATGTCGAACTCGGCCTGCTTGAACGGCGGGGCGACCTTGTTCTTGACGACCTTGACGCGGGTCCGGTTACCGACCGCGTCGGTCCCGTCCTTGAGCGTCTCGATCCGCCGGATGTCCAGGCGCACCGAGGCGTAGAACTTCAGCGCCCGGCCACCGGTCGTGGTCTCCGGCGAACCGAACATCACACCGATCTTCTCGCGGAGCTGGTTGATGAAGATCGCCGTGGTCTTGGACTGGTTGAGGGCACTGGTGATCTTACGGAGGGCCTGGCTCATCAGACGGGCCTGGAGACCGACGTGGGAGTCACCCATCTCGCCCTCGATCTCCGCACGGGGCACCAGGGCCGCGACCGAGTCGATGACGATCAGGTCCAGGGCGCCGGAGCGGACCAGCATGTCGACGATCTCGAGCGCCTGCTCACCGTTGTCCGGCTGGGACAGGATCAGGTTGTCGATGTCGACGCCGAGCTTCTTGGCGTATTCCGGGTCGAGGGCGTGCTCGGCGTCGATGAACGCCACCGAACCGCCGAGCTTCTGCGCGTTCGCCACGGCGTGCAGCGTCAGCGTCGTCTTGCCGGAGGACTCCGGCCCGTACACCTCCACCACACGGCCACGCGGCAGACCGCCGACGCCGAGCGCGACGTCGAGGGCGGTCGATCCCGTGGGGATGACCTCGATGGGCTCGTTCGGCCGCTCACCGAGGCGCATCACCGCGCCCTTGCCGAACTGTCGTTCAATCTGTGCGAGTGCGGCGTCCAGCGCCTTCTCGCGGTCGGTTCCTGCCATGGGTTCCACCCGATTTGCTTGAGTCGATCGCTTCACGTCAAAGACGCTAACCCCTGCCACTGACAATGGGCCTCGACGTCCTCCCGGCCTGTGGACAACTCCACGGTCGGGCCCGGAAAAACCCGGCCGAAATCCATGAGAATGGATGTTCGATTTTGGTGTCAAGCGCACCACGCGGGGCCCGGCCGGTCAGACCACGCGGGGCCAGGGCGGCCGGAACGGCTGGCCCGACCCGTCGGAACGGTGTGGCCCCCGGCGGCCGGAACGGTTGGGTACACCTACGCATTGTTCGACCTGCCCCCATGGATCGATTCTTCCTGAGGCGGCGGTGGCTCCGCCCCTCGTGCATCTGCCGGCCCCCCAAGATCGGCATCCGCCGTACGAGGCCGACGTCCCATCGTCCGGAGCCTCCGCCGTGCCCCTTCCTTCGCCCGCACCCGGTGTTCGCCGTGCGCGGGCCCCGCCGGACCCCAGCCGGTCCGGCCAACCCCTCAGGAGGAATCGCATGGTGTCTCAAGCTGCGGTGTGGCGTGTCGCCGCTGCCGCGTGTGCCGTCGGCGCACTGATCGCCGGCGCCGGTACGGCCGGGGCGGCACCCACGCCCCCGACCGCTGAAGGCCGCATCCTCGGCGCCGACCGGGCCGGCGTGGTGAAGGGCTCGTACATCGTCACGTTCAAGGACTCGGTGGCGCGGGCCGACGTCGACAAGGTGGCGAGATCCCTCGTCGGACGGCACGGCGGAACGATCGGCCACACCTACACCGCCGCCCTGCGCGGCTTCTCCGTGAAGGTGGACGAGGAGCAGGCCCGGTGGCTGGCCGCCGACCCCTCCGTCGCCCGGGTGGAGGCCGACGGAGTCGCGTACGCCCTCGGCACCCAGAACGACCCGACCTGGGGCCTGGACCGCATCGACCAGCGTGACCTGCCGGGCGACCGGAAGTACACGTACCCCAACACCGCCTCCGATGTGACGGCCTACGTCCTCGACACCGGGATACGCAATTCGCACCGGGAGTTCGGCGGGCGGGCGGTCAGCGGCTACGACTTCATAGACAACGACGCCGTCGCCCAGGACTGCAACGGGCACGGCACCCATGTGGCGGGCACGGTCGGCGGCGCGACGTACGGCGTCGCCAAAGCCGTGAAGCTCGTGGGCGTACGCGTCCTGAACTGCCAGGGCTCCTCCGGCTCCACCTGGGCGCCGGTGCTGGCCGGCATCGACTGGGTGACCAAGAACGCGGTCAAGCCGGCGGTCGCCAACATGAGCATCGGCGGCGGGCGGACCGCCTCGGTCGACGACGCACTGGCCAGATCGATCGCCTCCGGCGTCACCTACGTCGTCGCCGCGGGCAACGACGGGGCCAACGCCTGCGACACCTCCCCGGCGGCGGTGCCGGGCGCGGTGACGGTCGGCGCCACCGACAGCCGCGACGCCCGGTCGATCTGGCCGAGCGGCAAGTCCTCCAACCACGGCACCTGCCTGGACCTGTTCGGCCCCGGCTCCGACATCATCTCCGCCTCCCATCTCGACGACACCGGATCCCGTTCCGACGGCGGCACCTCCATGGCCTCCCCGCACGTGGCGGGCGCGGCAGCCCTGCTGCTCTCCGCAAACCCGTCCTGGACGCCCAAGCAGGTCCACGACCGGCTGATCGCCGACGCCACCCCGAACAAGGTCACCGACGCCAGGACCGGTTCGCCCAACCGTCTGCTGTACGTCCCGGGTGACGGCACCACGCCTCCGCCCGCCGGCAAAACCTTCGAGAACACCACCGGCTACCCGATCCGCGACAACGCGACCGTGGAGTCCCCCATCGCCGTGACCGGCATCACGGGCAACGCGCCCGCGACGCTGGCCGTCACGGTCGACATCCGGCACACCTTCCGCGGTGACCTGCGGGTCGACCTCCTCGCCCCCGACGGCGGTGTCTTCCGGCTCAAGGACTACAACGCCAACGACAGCGCCGACGACGTGCGCGGGACCTTCACCGTGAACGCCGCCTCCAAGCCCGCCGCCGGGACCTGGAAGCTGCGGGTGAGCGACAACTGGGCCAACGACACCGGCACGCTGAACTCCTGGTCGCTGAGGTTCTGACCGGCCGGGTTCGGTGACACCCCACCGAACTGCCGGTGATCCACGGTCCCGAACCCTGGTGGATCCCGGCGCACCCGGCCGGTGAGACCTCTCCGCGAACCTCACCGGCCGGACGGGGAGTGACGTCCGCGGCGCCCGCACACGCGCCGCGGGCGTCGCTCCCCTTCTCACCACCCTCGCGAAGGGCCATCATGCGCGGAGAGCCATCACGAGGCCGCCGGGCGGCCCGGTCGAACCGCCCGCCCGTCATGCCCATGCTGCCCACGGGTGCGGAAGGAAGCCGTGAACGCCGACCCGCCGATCCCCCTCCCCGCTGCCCTGGCCGGGCGTTCCGCGCTCCTGGACGACCTTCGCGCGGAGCTCGGCCGTCGGCCCTCCGTCGTGGTGATCACCGGTGAGGCGGGGGTGGGGAAGAGCCGGCTGGTCCGCGAACTCCTCACGCGGACCCGGTCGTCGGGCACCCCCACCCTGGCCGCCCGCTGCCAGGAGTCTGACGCCCCCTTCCCGTACGCACCGCTCATCGAGGCGCTGAGCCTCTGCCGGCCCCGTCCGGGAGACCTGCCACCGGTGACCGGGGCACTGCGCGGGCTGCTGCCCGAGCTCGCGGGCCTCCTGCCGCCGGCACCGCCTCCTGCGGACGATCCGCTCGCCGGACAGCACCGCGTTCTGCGGGCCCTGTGCGCGTTGACCGCATCCCTGGGGAGGGTGGTTGTGGCCGTGGAGGACCTCCAGTGGGCCGACGAGAACACGGTCGCCTTCCTCCGTGCGGTCGTCTCCGACCCGCCGCCGGACCTGGGACTCGTGCTCACCGCGCGCAGCCACCCCCTCCCCCACACCGACGCGGAGGGAGGCGACGGGCTCCCCTTCCCGCTGCGCCCACCGGCCCATGTGGTGCCGGCCGAACGTCGCCTCGCACCGCTGTCGGTGGCGGAGACAGGCGCGATGGCTGCCGGGCTGCTCGGCACGCGGGCGGTGCCGGAGGAGTTCACCGACCGTCTGCACCGGTTGACGGGCGGCCTCCCGTACGTGATCGAAGAAGTGCTGCGCGGGTGGCCCGACACCACGGCGTGCCCTACCGGGACGGCGGGGGAGCCGGAACCGCCCCTGCCCGCGTCCGTGCGCCGTCCGGTAGTGGAGCGGCTGCGTCACCTTCCTTCGGACGCGCGGCGGGTGGTCGCCGCGGCAGCGGTTCTCGGTGACCCCGCGCCCGTACACCTCCTGGGGGCGGTCGCGGGGCTGAACGAGCAGGAGACCCGTCGTGCGCTCGCCGCGGCTCTGAAGGAAGGCGTCGTACGGGCGGCGGACGGAACCTACGCCTTCCCCTACGGACTGGCGCGCCGAGCCGCGTACGAGGCGGTCGCCGAACCGGAGCGGCCCGTACTGCACCTGCGCGCGGCCCGTGCCCTCGCCCGGCACGGCGGCGGCCCCTTCCCCCTGGTGCGGGTCGCCGAGCACTACCGGTGCGCCGGCCTCCGTACCGAGGCGGTGCGCTGTCTGGAGGCGGCCGCGGACCGCGCCGCCCGGGACGGGGACGCCGGTACGGCCACGGCCCGCTACCTCGACGCCCTGCGCGGCGGGCCCTCAGCCGTCGTCCGCGACCGGCTCGCACTGAAACTGGCCCGCGTCGCGCTGAACGCCCGGCCCGGACCGCAGGTGCCCGCCGCCCTGCGGGAGGTGCTCGACCAGCGCTCCCTCGGCCCCGGGCCGAGCGGTGAGATCCGGCTGCTCCTGGGGTTGTTGCTGCGCAACCAGTCGGGTTCCGGTCTCGAGGCGTTGGAGGAGATAGCGCGTGCCGTTCCCGATCTTCTCGCCGTGTCGACAGGACAGGCCGCACGGGCGCTGGCGATCATCGCGATCCCGTCCCTCAAGTGCTGGCCGGTCGGCGAGCACCGGCGTCTGCTGGCCGAGGCGGAGCGGCTGCTGCCCCGGGTCGACGAGGAGGACCTGCGCACGGCCGTCCTGGCCAACCGCGCCACCGCCCTGGCCCTGATGGGTGACCCGTCGGCGTGGGACGCGGTGGCCGATCTGCCCGACGCCATCACCGGCGAGGCGGCGGCGAGGGTGCACGCCAACCTGGCGGGGGCCGCGACCGCCCTCGGCCATCCGGGACGCGCCCGCGCCTTCCAGGCCCGGGCGTGGCAGGCCGTCCGGACGAACCACGCCCCGTATCTCGAAGCGTTCGTGGAGACCACGGACATGCTCACCGCCTTCACGAGCGGCCGGTGGGCGGGGCTGCTGGAGCGGGCCGAGCGCGCCGAGGAGCAGTACCAGGACGTGCCCGACTTCCACGCGGAGGCCCTCCTGGTCTGCGGCCTGCTGCGCCTGCACACCAAGGGGCAGACCGATGTGGCGCGTCGCCTCCTGGAGCGGGCCGTCCACACGACCGCGCTGGACACCGGCATCGTGCTGACATCCGCCGCGGCCGCCGTAATGCGGGTCCATCTGGCCGCCGACCGCCCCGCCCAGGCCGTCCAGGCGGCGGAGGGGGTGCTGCACCACATCCGCCGTACCGGTGCGTGGGTGTGGGCGACGGCCCTCGCGCCGCCGGCCGTCCAGGCGCTGATCCGGGACGGCCGGGACGGGGAGGCCCACCGCCTCGTCGCGGAGCTGGCCGACGGCATCGTCCGCCGGGACGCACCGGCTGCCCGGGCCGCCCTGCTGACCTGCCGGGCGCTGCTCACCGCGACGACCGGCCCGCAGACCGCGGCCGGCGGGTCCGATGCCCTGTACGCGGCCGCCGCGGACGCCTGGGCGGCTCTGGAACGCCCCTATGAGGCCGCGTACGTCAGGGAGGCGTGGGGGTTGCGGCTGCTGGCCGCCGGCGCCGCGGGCGGGCGCACGGTGCTGCACGAGGCCATCGCGGCCTACCAGGACATCGACGCAGTATGGGATGTGCTGCGATGCCAGCGCGGGTTGCGGGAGCACGGCCAGGTCACCGTCCGCAGGCCCGGCGCTCTGGGGTACGGCGACCATCTCTCGCCCCGGGAGCGAGCGGTGGCCCGGCTGGCCTCGCTCGGTCTCTCGAACCGCGAGATCGCACGCGAGCTCGTCCTCTCACACCGGACGGTCGAGCACCACGTGGCACGTGCCCTGCGGAAGCTGGGGCTGTCGTCCCGCACCGAGATCGGCTCGCAGCTCGGGCCCTGAGGAAACGGGTGCCCTACATTAGGGCGGTATGGGACCATCTTCGACACCGGAAGCGCCGGACAGTTCACCTGCACCAAACAGTTTCCCTGCACCGGACAGTTCCGCAGCACCGGACCGTGCGCCTCTTACGGGCTCCGATCTCGCCGGACGGGTGGCGCTCGTCGCCGGAGGCACCCGCGGGGCGGGCCGCGGGATCGCCGTCCAGCTCGGCGCCGCCGGGGCGACCGTCTACGTCACCGGGCGTACGAGCGGATCCGAGCGCTCCGAGATGGACCGGCCCGAGACGATCGAGGAGACCGCCGCCCTGGTCGACGCGGCGGGCGGCCGCGGGATCGCCGTCCAGGTCGACCATCTGGTCCCCGACCAGGTCAGCGCGCTCGTCGCACGTATCTCCAGCGAACAGGGTGCCCTGCACATCCTGGTGAACGACATCTGGGGCGCTGAGATCGAGTGGAACAAACCCGTCTGGGAGTCGTCACTCGACACCGGGCTGCACACCCTGCGACTGGCCGTCGACACACACGCCATCACCAGCCACTTCGCGCTGCCGCTGCTGATCGAGACCCCGGGCGGCCTGGTCGTCGAGATGACCGACGGGACGGACGAGTACAACGCGGCCAACTACCGCGTCTCCTTCTTCTACGACCTCGCGAAGGCCGCCGTGAACCGGATGGCCTTCGCGCTCGCCCATGAGCTCGCTCCGCACGGTGCGACCGCCGTGGCGCTCACCCCCGGCTGGCTCCGCTCCGAGGCGATGCTCCAGGCCCATGGCGTCACCGAGGCCACCTGGCGCGACGCGATCGCGCACACGCCCCACTTCGCCGTCTCCGAGTCACCCGCCTACGTGGGCCGGGCCGTCGCCGCCCTCGCCCGTGACCCGGAGGTGGCCCGCTGGAACGGCCGGTCGCTCTCCAGCGGGCAGCTCGCCCGGGTGTACGGCTTCACCGACGTGGACGGCAGCCGCCCCGACGCCTGGCGGTATCTGACCGAGGTCCAGGACCGGGGACTGCCCGCCGATGTCACGGGTTACCGCTGACCTCCGGCCGTCGTCCCGCGCTTTGCACCGGTCGGAGCCGTGACCGCGCTCACCGCCGCCGCGCTGTTCGCCACGCACGGTCCGGGGTTCGCGGCCCTGCGCCTGACCGGGCGGCCCTGGACACGGGCGCACCGGCTCGTCAGGCGTACCGGGGCGGGTAAGTCCCTCGCCCTGACCGCCGTCCTGATGGGCGCCCGGGGTGCCCTGCCGCCGTTCGCGGGCCCGGCACTCCGTCCGGCGGCGCACGCCGCGGACCGGGCGACGCTCATCCTGCTCGTCCCCGTCCTGCTCGCGCTCTGCCCGCTGCTGGTCGCCGCCCAGGCGTGGACCTGGCACACCTTCCGGCACCGGGTGACGCACCCTTCGTACCTCTGACTCAGGTCTGTCCGTCCGCTCCGTCGCCGCTCCGGCCGGGTCCGCCCAACGCCCGGCGTATCCGGGAGAGGGCCGACTCCCCGCGCCGCGGTGGGGGGCCGCCGTGCACCCTGGGGTCGTCGGTGACGTCGTACCGCTTCACGTAGGCCCCCAGGAACGCCTGGAGCGTGGCGACGGCGGGGATGGCGATCAGTGCGCCGACGGCTCCCAGCAAGGCCGTCCCCCCGACCACCGAACCGAACGCGACCGCCGGGTGGATGTCGACGGTCTTCGCGGTCAGCTTGGGCTGGAGGACGTAGTTCTCGAACTGCTGATAGACCACGACGAAGCCCAGCACCCACAGCGCGTACCAGGGGTTGACGGTGAAGGCGATCAGCATCGGCAGGGCGCCCGCCAGATACGTACCGATGGTGGGGATGAACTGCGAGACGAGCCCCACCCAGACCGCGAGCGCCGGAGCGTAGGGCACACCGAGGACGACCAGCAGGATGTAGTGCGCGACGCCGGAGATCAGTGCCATCAGGCCGCGCGAGTAGATGTATCCGCCGGTCTTGTCGACCGCGATCTCCCAGGCGCGCAGTACCTCGGTCTGCCGGGCCGGCGGCAGTACGGAACAGAGCGCGCGGCGCAGCCGGGGGCCGTCGGCCGCGAAGTAGAAGGAGAACAGGAAGATCGTCAGCAGGCGGAACAGCCCGCCGAGGACCGTGGTGGAGACGTCGAGCACCCCCGTGGCACTGTTCTGGACGTACTTCTGCAGCCAGTCGGAGTGCAGAAGACTGTCCTGGACCTGGACCCGGGAGAGCTCGGTGTGGAAGGTCTGGTTGACCCAGTTGATCACCGAGTCGATGTACTTGGGGAAGTCGTCGACCATGTCCACGATCTGACCGGCCAGCATCGACCCCAGGAGGACGACGAACCCGGCGCTGAAGACCATCAGGCCGATGAAGACGATGAACGTGGCCAGCCCCCGGCGCATTCCGCGGGCCGCCATCCGGCCCACCGCGGGCTCGATGGCGAGGGCGAGGAAGAACGCGATCAGCACATTGGTCAGCAATCCGATGACCTGGTCGAACGCCCAGCTGCCGAGCTGGAAGCAGGCGTAGAGCGCCAGGGCCAGGACCATCGCGCGGGGCAGCCAGCCCGGCATGCGGGCGGGCCCCGGGCCGGACGGTGGCGCCGGGGGCCCGGCGGGCGGGGCGTCGGACGGCTGGGCCGGAACGGTCTCGTCTGTCGATGACACGGGACAAGTCTCGCCTACGCCACCGACAGCCGGTTCCCCGGCCGGAGAACCGGCTGAGGTCAGCGCCTGCCGACGGGGACGTCCGCGGGCGTCAGCGCTTCTCCGCGGGCACGTCCATCGACGTGCAGACCGCCCGCCAGACGTCCTTCGCGTCCCAGCCCGCGTCCAGCGCCTGATGCACCGTACGGCCGCCGAGTTCGGCCATCACATGGTCACGGGCGAAGGAGTCCGCGTACACGGCACCGAAGTGGTCCGCCATCCGCTCCCAGAAAATCGTCAACCGCATGCCCTCAGTATCGTGCTCCTGAGAGTGCAGCCGGTCCTCGGGGCATGTGCCAGGGCACTTTTCCCCTCTACGGTCGGTCCATGGCTGGAACCGGAGCACATCCCCTCGTCCGCGCCGAGCACTTCGTCTGGCTCACCGCCCGCGTCCTGGAACAGCGGAGGTTCGCCCACCGCTTCCTCGACGGCGCCCCGGACCCCGTGGAGACGGCACTCGCCGCCTACCGCAACGAGGACGGCGGCTACGCCCACGCGCTGGAACCCGATCTTCGCGGTCCGGTCAGCCAGCCGTTGCACACCGCCCACGCGCTGAGCGTCCTCGACTCGATCGGCCGCTGCGACGGCCTGCGGGTGGAGCGGATCTGCCGCTATCTGAGCGACGTGTCGACCAGAGAAGGGGCGCTTCCCGCGTTGCTCCCTTCACAGCGTGGATATCCCGCCGCACCGTTCGTCCCCGTGGTCGACGATCCGCCGGCCGAACTGCTCGCGACCGGTCCGATCGTCGGACTGCTGCACCGCAACGAGGTGTGGCACGCCTGGCTGTTCCGGGCGACGGACTTCTGCTGGAGCGCCGTCGACGCCCTGAAGCAGTCGCACCCCTACGAGATCGAGGCCGCGATCGCCTTCCTGGACGGGGTGCCGGACCGGGCCCGCGCCGAGCGGGCGGCGGACCGGCTCGGCCGGCTGGTGCGCGGGCAGCGGCTCGTGGTGCTCGATCCGTCCCGGCGGGCGGAGTACCCGGTGGCGCCGGGCTACGCACCGGGCGAGCACCACTTCCCGCACGACTACGCCCGTACGCCCGGGTCACTGGCCCGCCGCTGGTTCACCGACGAGGAGCTGGAGCGCTCGCTCGACCATCTGGCGGCCGAGCAGCAGGAGGACGGCGGCTGGCCGGTGAACTGGCGGCAATGGGCACCGGGCACCGCCCTGGAGGGGCGGCCCCTGGTGACGCTCAGAGCCCTGGAGACGTTACGGGCCTACGGCCGTCCCCCGGGCTGACCGGAGCCTGGCTCACCCCAAGGCGCGGACGCCCGCCGTGACGACCACGGCCGCGCCGACGACCACCAGGAAGGGGGCGCGCAGGACGAGGGCGAGCGCCGCGGCGGCGAGTCCGGCCGCCCGGGCGTCCAGGACGAGCTGCTGCCCGTCGCCGAAGGTCTGCTGAGCGGTGAGGGCTGCCAGCAGTGCCACCGGCAGCAGGGTCGCCATCCGCCGCACGAGCGGTCGCTCAAGCACTCCCGCGGGGACCAGCAGGCCCGCGTACTTGGCGAGGTAGCAGCCCGCCGCGGTCAGTCCGATGGCTATCCAGACGTTCATGAGTCCCGTCCGCCCTTCTCCGTGGTCTTCTCCCGCGTCTCCGTGCCGGGTCCCCGCTTGCGCCGTCCCATCAGGAAGAGGACGACGGGGGCCGCGAGCGCGGACAGCAGGACCGGCACGCCGGCCGGCAGGACGGGCAGCAGCGTCAGGGCAAGAAGCACCGCGACACCGGCGGTGACGCGTTCGGTCGTGCTCTTGAGCATCGGTGCGAGCAGGGCGAGGAAGACGGCCGGGCTCGCCGCGTCCAGACCCCAGGCTTCCGTGTCACCCAGCGCCTCGGCTCCCATCGCACCCGCAAGGGTGGTGAGGTTCCACAGCACGTAAAGGGTGAGCCCGGTGACTGTGAAGCCGAGGCGCGCGGAGCGCCGGTCCGGCTGGGCCACGGTGACCGCGGTCGTCTCGTCGATCACCCAGTGGGCGGCGAAGGGGCGCGCCGCGCGGGGAAGGGCCAGCAGCTGGGACAGCCGTAGGCCGTAGAAGGCGTTGCGGACGCCCAGGAAGAACGCTCCGGCCGCCGCGGTGTACGGGTTGCCGCCCGCGGCCAACGCGCCGACCAGGGCGAACTGCGAGGCGCCGGTGAAGACGAAGAGGCTCAGGACGCAGATCTGGAGCAGGCTGAGCCCGGAGCCGGCGGCGGTGACGCCGAAGGCGAAACCGGAGAGCCCGACGGCGATGCCGACGGCGAGCGCGTCCCGGACGACGGCCGCGTCGGGCTTGTGCGGTGAGGTGCCGGCCTCCTGCGTCCGGGCGTCCGGGCCGTCCGGCAGGGCGCCGGGCGCCGTCGGGCCGGGCGGCCCGGCGGATATGGCACCGATCGCGCCGGTGCTCTCTGGGGGTGCTGTCTGTTCTGCCACGCGCCGCACGTTACGGGGACGGTCAGGCCCCGGTCTTGTACGTTCTTGCACGCTCGCACCACCTCTGGCTTGCACGCTCGCACCACCTCTAGGGCACGTCCGCGCTCCTAGGACACGTCGCGCCCGCGCCGGCACACGCCGCGCTCGCGCTGGTACGCGCCGGGCGGCACCCCCACGATCCGGGTGAAGTGCCGGTTGAGGTGCGGCTGGTCGGTGAAGCCGACGGCGACCGCGGCCCGGGCGGGGGAGATGCCCGCGTCGAGGAGGCGACGGGCCCGCCGCACCCGGGCGTCGGTGAGCCAGGTGTGCGGCGGCATCCCGTACTCCTTCTTGAAGGCCCTCAGCAGCGCGAACGGGCTGGTGCCCAGCTCGGCGGCGAGCGTCTCCAGCGTGGGCGGCGCGTCCATCCGCCCCTCCAGCGCGCGGCGGGCGCGTTCGGCGTCCCGCGCGCCCCCGGCCCGGGGCGTCACGCCGGGGAGCGAGCTGCCGTGCCGGGTGAGCAGGCGGACGACCAGGATCCGCAGCAGGCTGTCGGCGGCCAGCGCGTTGCCCTCCTCCGCGGCCCGGTGCACCTGGGTGATCAGCCGGGCGGCGTACGGGTCGCTCACCCGCGTCTCGGCGAACCCGACCGTGCCGCGCAGGTGCGTCACGTCGGCCGCGATGTCGTTGACGACCTGGGAGGAGGGGTAGAGCGTGTCGTACGTCCAGCCCTCGGGCCGTCCGGGGCGGGCGGTGTGCGGCACTTCCGGGTTGATCATCACGACCGTGCCGGGGATCGCGTGCACCAAGCCGCCCGGCAGCCCCACGTCCTCCACACCACCGGTGACCGCGCCGAACACGTACCCCTCGTGGCTGTGCCGGGGGAAGGTGTGGCGGACGTACCGGGCGCGCAGGAGGTCGAGGTCGGGCAGCTCCGCGTACGTCCAGTGCCGCGCCCACTCCTTCGCCCGATCCGCTCCCGCCATGGCCACATTCTCGCAGGTCCCGGCGGTGCGCCGCAGGGTGAGGGGCGGCTCCGGGCGGTGTCGCGGGCCCGTTGTCAGTGGCGGGGTGCACGATGGGGGACATGACCGGCTCCGCTCTCGACGCCTTCTCGCCCGCGACCCGCAGCTGGTTCGCCGGTGCCTTCAGCGCGCCCACCGCCGCGCAGGAGGGTGCCTGGCGTGCCATCCGCGAGGGCAGTGACGTGCTGGTGGTAGCGCCTACCGGTTCCGGCAAAACGCTGGCCGCGTTCCTCGCCTCGCTTGACCGGCTGGCCGCCGGTCCGCCGCCCGCCGAGACGAAGAAGCGCTGCCGCGTGCTGTACGTGTCCCCTCTCAAGGCGCTGGCGGTCGACGTCGAGCGGAATCTGCGCTCCCCGCTCACCGGCATCCGCCAGGAGTCGGTGCGCCTCGGCCTGCCCGAGCCGGAGGTGCGGGTGGGCATCCGGTCCGGTGACACCCCTCCCGCCGAGCGGCGCTCCATGGTGACCCGGCCGCCGGACATCCTGATCACCACGCCCGAGTCGCTGTTCCTGATGCTCACGTCCTCCGCCCGGGACGCGCTCGCCGGCGTCGAGACGGTGATCCTCGACGAGGTGCACGCGGTCGCCGGTACGAAGCGCGGCGCCCATCTCGCGCTGTCCCTGGAGCGGCTGGACGAGCTGCTGCCCCGGCCCGCCCGCCGGATCGGGCTCTCCGCGACGGTCCGGCCGGTCGGGGAGGTGGCCCGGTTCCTGTCGCCGCAGCGCAAGGTGGAGGTCGTCCAGCCGCCGTCCACGAAGGAGTTCGACCTCTCGGTGGTCGTCCCGGTCGAGGACCTGGGCGAACTGGGCGGCTCCCCCGCCACCGACGGGGACGCCGCCCAGGCGGAGAAGCCCTCGATCTGGCCGCATGTGGAGGAACGCATCGCCGACCTGGTCCAGTCGCACCGCTCCACCATCGTCTTCGCCAACTCGCGGCGGCTGGCGGAGCGCCTGTGCAACCGGCTCAACGAGATCGCGTACGAGCGGGCCACCGGCACCGCCTTCGACCCGGCCAACCCCGCCCCCGACCTGCCGGAGGCGCACGCTCCCGCCGAGGTCATGGCCCAGTCCGGCACGGCCCGGGGTGCCCCCGCGCTGCTGGCCCGCGCCCACCACGGTTCGGTCTCCAAGGAACAGCGGGCGCAGGTGGAGGAGGACCTCAAGGCGGGAAGGCTGCCCGCCGTGGTGGCCACCTCCAGCCTGGAGCTCGGCATCGACATGGGCGCGGTCGACCTGGTGATCCAGGTCGAGTCCCCGCCCTCCGTCGCGTCCGGCCTCCAGCGGGTGGGCCGGGCGGGGCACCAGGTGGGCGCGGTCTCCACGGGAGTGGTCTTCCCGAAGTACCGCGGCGACCTGGTGCAGGCCGCCGTCGTCACCGAGCGGATGCGGACCGGGGCGATCGAGGCGCTCCGCATCCCGTCCAACCCACTGGACGTCCTCGCCCAGCAGCTGGTCGCCATGGTGGCGCTGGACAGCTGGCAGGCGGACGACCTGCTGGCCCTGGTCCGCCGGGCCGCCCCGTTCGCCTCGCTCCCCGAGTCGGCGTTCACCGCCGTGCTCGACATGCTCGCCGGACGCTATCCCTCCGACGCCTTCGCCGAGCTGCGCCCCCGCGTGGTCTGGGACCGGGTCGGCGGTACGGTCACGGGCCGCCCCGGCGCGCAGCGGCTCGCCGTCACGTCGGGCGGCACCATCCCGGACCGCGGCCTCTTCGGGGTCTTCCTGGCCGGCGCGGACCCGAAGAAGGGCGGCGGACGGGTCGGTGAGCTGGACGAGGAGATGGTCTACGAGTCCCGCGTCGGCGACGTCTTCACCCTGGGCACCACGTCCTGGCGGATCGAGGACATCACCCGCGACCGGGTCCTCGTCTCCCCGGCCCCGGGCGTTCCGGGGAGGCTGCCGTTCTGGAAGGGCGACCAGCTGGGCCGCCCGCTGGAGCTCGGCCGCGCCCTGGGAGCCTTCCTCCGCGAGATCGGCGGGCTCTCCGGGGAGGACGCCCGGTTGCGGCTGCTCGCCGCCGGGCTGGATGCCTGGGCGGCGGACAACATCCTGGCCTATCTCGACGAGCAGCGCCGGGCCTGCGGCCACGTCCCGGACGACCGGACGATCCTGGTCGAGCGGTTCCGGGACGAGCTGGGCGACTGGCGGGTCGTCGTCCACTCCCCCTTCGGCGCCCAGGTGCACGCCCCGTGGGCACTCGCCCTCTCCGCCCGCCTCGGCGAGCGGTACGGAATGGACGCGCAGGTCATGCACGCCGACGACGGGATCGTGCTGAGGCTCCCCGACGCGGACATGATGGGCCTGGACCTGCTCGACTTCGACGCTCCGTCGGCCGGGGACGCGGAGAGCGACGGACCGGCGCCGGGAGCCTTCTCGTACGACAGCGAACAGCCCCCGGTCGGCGCCACCGACGTCGTCTTCGACCAGGGCGAGGTGCAGCAGATCGTCACCGACCAGGTCGGCGGCTCCGCGCTGTTCGCCGCCCGCTTCCGCGAGTGCGCCGCCCGCGCCCTGCTGCTGCCCCGCCGCTCCCCCGGCAAGCGCACCCCGCTCTGGCAGCAGCGCCAGCGCGCCTCCCAGCTGCTCCAGGTGGCCTCCGAGTTCGGTTCTTTCCCGATCGTGCTCGAAGCCGTCCGCGAGTGCCTCCAGGACGTCTTCGACGTCCCCGGGCTCACCGAACTGATGGGTGACCTGGAGGCTCGCCGGGTCCGCCTGGTCGAGGTCACCACCCAGGAGCCCTCGCCGTTCGCCCGCTCCCTCCTCTTCGGTTACGTCGCCCAGTTCCTGTACGAGGGCGACTCACCGCTCGCCGAGCGGCGGGCCGCCGCACTCTCCCTGGACTCCCACCTCCTGGCCGAGCTGCTGGGCCAGGCGGAGCTGCGCGAGCTGCTCGACCCCGAGGTCCTGACCGAGCTGGAGCGGGAGCTCCAGTGGCTCACCGAGGACCGCCGGATCAAGGACGCCGAAGGGGTCGCGGACCTGCTGCGCGTACTCGGTCCCCTGACCGACGCCGAGCTGGCCGAGCGGGGCGCCGAGCCCTCCTGGGCGCCGGAGCTGGCCACGGCCCGCCGGGCCATCCAGGTCCGGATCGGCGGGGCCGGCCACTGGGCGGCGATCGAGGACGCGGGGAGGCTGCGCGACGCGCTGGGCACCGCACTCCCGGTCGGTGTTCCGGAGGCGTTCACCGAGCCGGTGAAGGACCCCCTCGGCGATCTCCTCGCCCGCTTCGCGCGGACGCACGGCCCGTTCACCGCTGCCCGGGCCGCCGAGCGGTTCGGCCTCGGCACGGCTGTCACGGACGGCGCGCTGCAACGGCTCGCCGCCTCCGGCAGGACCGTCCAGGGCGAGTTCCACCCGGCGGGCATCGGCCAGGAGTGGTGCGACGCCACCGTGCTGCGCCGGCTCCGCCGCCGTTCGCTGGCCGCGCTCCGCCAGGAGCTGGAGCCCGTGGAGCCCGCCGCACTCGCCTCGTTCCTTCCCCAGTGGCAGCACTTCGGCTCACACCGCCTGCGGGGCATCGACGGGCTGGCCCGCGCCGTCGAACAGCTGCAGGGGGCGCCCGTCCCCGCGTCGGCCCTGGAGAAGCTGATCCTGCCGAGCCGGGTCATGGGCTACACCCCGGCGATGCTCGACGAGCTGACGACCACGGGCGAGGTCGTCTGGGCCGGTGCGGGAGCGCTGCCCGGCAAGGACGGCTGGCTCTCCCTCTACCCGGCCGACAGCGCGCCGCTGCTGCTGCCCGCCCCGCACCCGCTGGAGCTGTCGGCACTCCACGAGTCCCTGCTCACCACCCTCTCCGGCGGGTACGGCCTCTTCTTCCGGCAGATCGCCGACCAGGTCCGGGCCACCACCCACCCGGACTGCACCGACCAGCAGCTCGCCGACGCTCTCTGGGAGCTGGCCTGGTCGGGCAGGCTCACCAACGACACCCTCGCCCCGCTCCGCTCGCTCCTGGGCTCCGGACGCACGGCGGGCTCCACCGCCCACCGCGCCCGGCGCAGCGTGCCCCGCGGACGGTACGGATCGCTCACCGCCGCCCGGCCCGCCTCCCGCACCGGCCCCCCGACGGTCTCGGGCCGCTGGTCCCTGCTGCCCCCGCGCGAACCGGAACCGACCCACCGCGCCCACGCCCTGGCCCGCACCCTCCTCGACCGGCACGGCGTGGTGACCCGCGGCGCGGTGCAGGCCGAAGGGGTGGAGGGCGGCTTCTCCGCGACGTACCGCATCCTGGCCGCCTTCGAGGACAGCGGCCAGGCCCGGCGGGGGTATGTGGTCGAGGGTCTGGGGGCCGCCCAGTTCGCGATGGACGGGGCGGTGGACCGGGTGCGGGCGGCCGCCACGGCCCGCGACCGCAGGGACCCGGGCACCGCGCCCCAGGCCTTGGTGCTCGCCGCTGCCGACCCGGCCAACGCGTACGGCGCCGCCCTGCCGTGGCCGGAGTCCCCGGACGGCGCCGGGCACAAGCCGGGCCGCAAGGCGGGGGCGCTGGTGGTCCTCGTCGACGGCGAGCTCGCGCTCTACATGGAGCGCGGCGGCAAGTCCCTGCTCGCCTGGCAGTCCGACCCCGAGTCACCCGCGCTCCTGGCAGCGGCCGAGGCCCTGGCCGCGTCCGCCCGCGCCGGTGCGCTCGGCACCGTGACGGTGGAGCGGACCAACGGGGTCTCCTCCCTCACCTCGCCGCTGGGCCGGACCCTGGAGGCGGCCGGGTTCCTCGCCACCCCGAGAGGCCTGCGCCTGAGGGCCTGAGCCCAACGGGCCCGCCGGGCCCATCATGGAGGTATGCCCGAAGGAGACACCGTCCTGCAGACCGCCGCCCGGCTGCACGCAGCCCTGGCGGGGCGGGTCCTGACCCACGCCGACCTGCGCGTCCCCCGGTTCGCCACCGCCGATCTGAGCGGCCGCACCGTCCTGGACGTCACCGCACGCGGCAAACACCTGCTGACGCGGATCGAGGGCGGCCTGACGCTGCACAGCCACCTCCGGATGGACGGGGCCTGGCGGGTGTACGCACCGGGTGAGCGCTGGAGCGGCGGCCCCGGGCACCAGATCCGCGCCGTTCTGACCAACGCCGACCACACCGCGGTCGGCTACCGGCTCCCCGTGCTCGAACTGCTGCGCACCAGCGAGGAGAGCAAGGCCGTCGGCCACCTCGGGCCGGACCTGCTGGGCCCGGGCTGGGACCCCGGTCTTGCCGTGGAACGCCTCCTCGCCGCCCCGGAACGCCCCCTCGGCGAAGCGCTCCTGGACCAGCGCAATCTCGCGGGCATCGGCAATGTCTACAAGTGCGAGCTGTGCTTCCTGGCCCGCTTCACCCCCTGGCTTCCCGTGGGCGCCCTGCCCGACGGAGCCCTCCCCCGGCTGGTCGCCCTCGCCCACCGCCTCCTGGACGCCAACCGCGAGCGCCCCACCCGCACCACCACCCTCCGCGCCGAGCGCCGCCCCCGCCCCAGCACCCCGGCCCCCGCTCATGGCCGAAGGCCGCTCCCGCCCCCTCGGGTACAGGAACCCCTGTACGTCTACGGCAGGGCCCGCCGCCCCTGTCTGCGCTGCGGAACCCCGATCCGGAAGATCGTCCAGGAAGACCGGCCCACGTACTGGTGCCCGGCCTGCCAATCGGGCCCCACGCCCTGAGCAGCACAAGGCCCGAACGTCAGTTGACGACCCGTCAGGTCCAGCCGTACGGTCCCCTCATGCCCCTCTCCGCGTACGACGCGTACGACCTCACGGGCCGCTCCGCATTCGTCACCGGGGCCGCCAGCGGCATCGGCCGGGCGAGCGCCGTACTGCTGGCCGAGGCCGGAGCCACGGTCCACTGCGCCGACCGCGACGAGACGGGCCTGCGCCGAACGTACGAGGTGATCACGAGCGCGGGCGGCACGGCCCGCACCCACCCCCTCGACGTCACCGACCGGGACAGGGTCCACGCGGCCGTCCGGGCGGCGGGCGAGCTCGACGTCCTGGTCGCCGTGGCCGGGATCATGCACACCAGCAGCGTCCTGGAGACGGAGGACGACGATCTGGACCGGGTACTGGCCGTCAACTTCAAGGGGGTGCTGTACGCCTGCCAGGAGGTGGCCCGCTCCATGATCGCCCGCTCCGCGCCCGGTTCTCTGATCACGATGGCGTCCGGCGCCGTGGACTCCGCGAGCGCGGGCCTGCTCTGCTACAGCGCGGCGAAGGCGGCCGTGGTCCAGCTCACCAAGACGCTCGCCACCGAGCTGGGCCCCCACGCCATACGGGTGAACGCGGTGGCCCCGGGCTGGATCCGTACGCCGATGACCGATCGGCACGGAGCCGGACAGCAGCAACGGGCGGAGGCCACGATGGCCCGGATCTCTCCCCTGGGCCGGGTCGGCGAACCGCAGGATGTCGCCCACACCGTCCTGCACCTGGCGTCCGACGCGTCGGCCTTCACCACCGGCCAGATCCTCCGCCCGAACGGCGGCGTCGCCATGCCCTGGTGAACCCGGCCGCAAGCCGCCCAGGAGCCGCCGCAAGCCGCCGCGGCCCGCCCCGTGAAACCCGCTCCCCCGGCCCCGCGCGCTCGACCGGCACCTCCGCCGCACCCCCCGGGGCCCCCGACGCCACCGAGGCCACGTGGACCGGCAGCAGGCTCAGCCCCCAGCCGCCCGCCGCCACCGCGCCCTCCACCACACCGGCCTGCTCCGGCTGGAGCGCCAGCCGCAGCACCGCCCACCACCACAGCCCGCCGAGGACCAGCGCCGGCACCCGTCGCCGTACCATCGCTGCCCTCCTGCGGCCGACGCCCTTTCGGGCAGTTTCCCCTGGCAGCGGCACCCCTGCATCCAGAACGTACGGCCGACGGCTCCCCGCACACGTGGGTGCCCCCGCCGGAGATCGGCGGGGGCACCCGGGTTGCTCAGGCGTCCGGAAGGGTCCGGCGCTCAGGGAGCAGCGGCCGCGAGGGGCTACCTGTCGTTGTCGTCGCGGAGCGAGTCCGTGACGCCCTTCGCACGGTCGCCGGCCTCGTCGACCTTGTCCTTGGCCGCGGCCTTGGTCTGGTCGGCCTTGCCCTCGGACTCCTTGCGGCGGTCGCCGGTCAGCTTGCCTACGGCCTCCTTGCCCTTGCCCTTGAGCTTGTCCATGGCGTTGTCACCAGTCACGATGTCGGTTCCTTCCGCTCAGGCACTTTCGGCCTGGAACATCCAGGCGTGCTTTTCGAGGTCTGCCGTCAGTGAGATCAGGATGTCCTGGGTGATGGGATCCGGCGCGTCGGTGACGTCGATGCGCTCCCGCATCCGCCCGATGACCACACCCAGGGCGTCCACGAGCGCCTTCACTGCGTCGGTGTCCTTGATCCAGCCGTCGGGGACGGACCGGATGGCGGTCTCCTTGGCCACGGTCGCGGAGCGGCCGTCCGGGTTGACCCCGATCGCGGAGGCTCGCTCGGCGACCGTGTCGGAGTGCTGCCGGGCCGTGACGACCACGTCGTCGAGCTGAAGGTGCACGGACCGGAAGCGCGGGCCGACCACGTTCCAGTGGATCTGCTTCGCCACGAGGGAGAGGTCGACCAGGTCGACCAGGTCGACCAGCGCGCCTTGCAGCGCTTCTCCGACGAGCTTGAGATCGCTGTCGGACAGTGGGCTCTTCACCACAGACATGCACAACTCCCATCCGTCAGGCGTACTGCTGACCGTCGTCAGGCGTTTCGCTGACCGTTTCGGCGCACCACTTACGATGGCACAAAAGAAACAAAACAGTCATGTTGGCCTCAACCTCCGTCTGCCCGCTCCCTCGCGCCTCACACACGAAAGGCGCACACGAAAGGCATCCACGGAAAGGGCGCTCGGAGCGCCCACGTAAGCCGCACACGCAAAAGTCCCGGCCGACCCCTGTGGGGGCCGACCGGGACTCCGTTCGAGCACTGTGCCGCGCGCGGATCAGGCGGCGACGACGTCCACCGCTTCCGCGGGCGCCTTGATGGTCACCCGTCCCGACGGCACTCCTGCGACCGACGACACGGAGACGGAATTGAGCATGGGACGAACCGGTACTGGGACCGGATCACTGGCAGCTGCCGACTCGGCCAGCTCAGCGAGCGAGAGCTCGTCGCTCACTTCACGCATGAGCTCGGACATCCGTACGTCAAGCGCGTCGCAAATCGCGGAGAGCAGCTCGGAGGATGCCTCCTTCTGCCCCCGCTCCACCTCGGACAGATAACCGAGCGAGACCCGGGCGGACGAGGAGACTTCGCGCAGAGTACGGCCTTGGCGCTGGCGCTGCCGACGCAGCACGTCACCCAGCAGGCGACGGAGCAGAATCATCGGTGGCTCCCTCCTCGGACCGCGTAGCCGCATCCTTCACGCCCTACCGTACCGCCTTGTGCTGCGGCCGTGCGGGGAGCGATGTCGTGTTCACTCAGGGCTGCAAACATCAATTCCCCCCGATCTGTTCCGTATCCTGTGCCCGCGCATTCTCTCCGAGTTCGTCGGCCAGTAGATCGAGGACGCTTCGTACACTCTCTCTACGGATGTCCGCCCTCGGACCATTCAATCGCAGAGCGGACACTTTCTCGATGCCGGAAGGTCCAGCGACGGCCACGTAGACCGTCCCGACGGGCTGCCCGTCCTGCGGCTCCGGGCCGGCGACACCGGTCGTGGAGAGGCCCCAGTCCGCGCCGAGAGCGCGGCGCACCCCGGCCGCCATCTGCCGCGCGACCTCGGGATCCACCGCCCCGTGCTCAGCCAGGAGGGTCCGGTCCACGCCGAGGACCTCGCCCTTGAGAACCGTGGCGTACGCCGTCACCGATCCGCGGAAGGACCGGGAGGCGCCGGGTACGGAGGTGAGTTCGGCAGCCACCAGGCCGCCCGTCAGCGATTCGGCGACGGCGAGCGTCTCACCGCGCTCCACGAGCCGCTCCAGCACCCGGGCAGCGGCTGTCACCGCTCGGCCTCCGCGCCGTCACGCGCACGCACGGCGGGCTCCGCAGGCGTCGAACCACCGGACACCCGCACGGCCGCCCCAGGAACACCGGCGTCCGCCGCACCGGCAGCACCGGCGTCCGCGACAACGGCCCCAGGAGACCCGGCCGCCTCGTTCAGCGCCTCCGCGGTCCGGCCGACGGCGGCGCGCTCCGCGGCGAGGCTCCTGCGGCGCAGGACGACGGCCTGGCGTACGTAGTCGAGGCCGGTGACGACCGTCAGCACGACGGCCACCATCATCATCCAGAAGCGCAGGGTCGCCAGCGGGCCGGTGAGCACGAGGACGTACATCCCGGCCGCCGTCCCCTGCGCAAGCGTCTTCAGCTTGCCGCCTCTGCTGGCCGGGATCACCGCATGCCGGATCACCCAGAACCGCATCAGCGTGATGCCCAGCTCACGCGCGAGGATCACTCCGGTGATCCACCACGGCAGGTCGCCCAGAACGGAGAGGGAGACCAGGGCCGCTCCCATGATCGCCTTGTCGGCGATCGGGTCGGCGATCTTACCGAAGTCCGTGACCAGGTCGTACGCCCGCGCCAGATGCCCGTCGAACAGATCGGTGATCATCGCGACGGCGAAGGCCGCCCAGGCGAAGGAGCGCCAGACCGGGTCGTATCCGCCGTCGTGGAACAGCAGGAGGACGAATCCGGGGACGAGCAGCAGCCGCACCATGGTCAGGATGTTGGCGATGTTCCAGAGGCTGGCCTGGTTGACGGCCGCAGTGCCCAGCTTGCCGCCGCGGACCGGCTTCGCGCCGGAACCGCCTGCCGCGGATGCCGGGGCTCCCGTCATCTGGCCGCCTCCGCAAGCTCGTGGTGTTCGGCCACCAGGTCGACGCCCTCGGTGCCCACTGCCTTTGCCTCGACCATACGGCCCGGCACGAGTCCCTCGCGTGTGGTGAAGACCACCTGGCCGTCCGTTTCCGGGGCCTGGTGCGCGGCCCGGCCGATCGCGACCTCGCCGTCCTCGTCCGACTCGACGGACTCCACGAGCACCTGGAGGGTCTCGCCGACGCGCTCCTCGGCCCGCTGCGAGGTCAGTTCCTCGGCCAGCTGCGAGATGTGGGCGAGCCGCTCGGCGATCGTGTCGGCGTCCAGCTTGTTCTCGTAGCCGACCGCCTCGGTGCCCTCCTCGTCGGAGTACCCGAAGACGCCGATGGCGTCGAGCCGGGCACCGGTGAGGAAGCGCTCCAGCTCGGCGAGGTCGGCCTCGGTCTCGCCGGGGAACCCGACGATGAAGTTGGACCGGGCGCCGGCCTCGGGCGCCTTGATCCGGATGGTGTCCAGGAGCTCCAGGAAGCGGTCGGTGTCGCCGAAGCGGCGCATCGCGCGCAGCACGCCGGGCGCGGAGTGCTGGAAGGAGAGGTCGAAGTACGGCGCGACCTTGGGCGTCGAGGTGAGGACGTCGATGAGGCCGGGGCGCATCTCGGCGGGCTGGAGGTAGCTGACCCGGATCCGCTCGATGCCGTCCACGTCTGCCAGCTCGGGCAGCAGGGTCTCCAGGAGGCGGATGTCGCCGAGGTCCTTGCCGTAGGAGGTGTTGTTCTCGGAGACGAGCATGACCTCCTTGACGCCCTGCTCGGCCAGCCAGCGGGTCTCCTGGAGCACGTCCGAGGGACGGCGGGAGATGAAGGAGCCGCGGAAGGAGGGGATGGCGCAGAAGGAGCAGCGGCGGTCGCAGCCGGAGGCGAGCTTCACCGAGGCGACGGGGCTGGTGCCGAGCCGTCGGCGCAGGGGTGCCCGCGGTCCGGAGACCGGCGCTACGCCCTCGGGAAGGTCCTCAGGCGCCGGGGCAGGTGCCTCCTGGGCGTGCCCGGGCAGCGCCACGGCGGCGTCCTGCCGCTCGGCGGGACTGATGGGGAGCAGCTTGCGGCGGTCGCGCGGGGTGTGCGAGGCGTGGACGCCGCCGTTGAGGATGGTCTGCAGCCGGTCGGAGATGTCGGCGTAGTCGTCGAATCCGAGGACGCCGTCCGCCTCCGGCAGGGCCTCGGCGAGGTCCTTGCCGTAGCGCTCGGCCATGCAGCCGACGGCGACGACGGCCTGGGTGCGGCCGTGGTCCTTGAGATCGTTGGCTTCGAGCAGGGCGTCGACGGAGTCCTTCTTGGCGGCTTCGACGAACCCACAGGTGTTGACGACTGCGACATCCGCGTCGGAGGCATCCTCGACGAGGTCCCAGCCGTCCGCTGCCAAGCGGCCTGCAAGCTCCTCCGAGTCCACCTCGTTACGGGCGCAGCCAAGAGTGACAAGGGCGACGGTACGGCGTTCGGGCATGGACTCAAGACTACTTTGTCCCGGCGGTCCTCCCGCCGTGCAGGGTTGCCTGCCTCCCTCCTGCTACGGGGAGTAACAAGCGTCGAGACCGGAGGGAGACGCCGACGGGCGCCCGGCACGAGGCCGGACGCCCGTAGACAGGGTGGGAAAGCGCGGGGTCAGCCGGCCTCGGGGTCACCCTTGGTGTAGGTGAGCCGCTGGACCTGACCCGGCTCGAAACGGTCCTGGAGCTTCTTCCCGTTCACGAAGAGCTCCATCACCCCGGCGTTGCCGAGGACGAGGTCGATGCGCTCCTCGTCCTGGAAGGTCTTGGACTCACCTTCTAGCAGCAGCCCGTCGAAGAGCAGTCGGCCGTTGTGATCCTTGACGGAGATCCAGCTCTCGTCCCGGCTCACGCCGAGCTTGACCGTCACCTTGTCCCGGGGGGCGGCGGCGATGGCACTCTCGGACGGCACGGGCTTGGGATCGGCCGGCTTGGTGGTGGTGGGTTTGGCCGCGGTCTTGTCGGGCTTGGAGCCCTCCGCGACCTGGGCGGTGTTCGAGGGCTTGTCGTCTCCGCCGTTGAAGAGGGTGAAGCCGACGAACCCGATCACGGCCACGATGGCCGCGACCATGGCCGCGGTCCAGTTGGGCCGCCGCGGTTCGGATCGGATGCGTTCCGCTTCGAACAGCGGAGCCGCGGGGGTCGGTGCGGGACGGCCGCCGTGGTCGCCGTCGTAACGCTCGACCAGGGGTTCCGGGTCGACACCGACGGCACGGGCGATGTTGCGGATGTGGCCGCGTGCGTAGACGTCGCCGCCACAGCGCGAGAAGTCGTCCTCCTCGATCGCGTGCACGATGGGGATGCGCACCCGGGTGGAGCTGCTGACTTCCTCGACCGTCAGACCTGCGGTGATGCGAGCCTGCTGAAGGGCACGACCGATCGAAGGCCGGTCGTCTTCGGGGGAGTTGCCGATGGACACGGGGGCGCCTTTCGAGCGTGAGCCACCTGCTGGATGTTCAGTCTAGGGGGGGTACGAAAGGGAGGGGCAACCGGGAGGGACGGCTTTGTACGCCATCGGGTTCGCCGGACGGCCCCGCGGGCCGCTCCGCGCGCGGAGCGGGGACGGGACCGTGCCCCGATCGAGGACTGGGCAACCTGGAGTGGGCCGAACAGGGGGGACAACGGGCTGGGCGGAAGGTAGGAGCATCGTCCGCCCCTCCCTCCAACTGGACGTACGACCGCACGAAACGGTTGCCCACGAAACCTTTACGGGTGGATTACCTCTACGGAGCGGATTCCCCGCGGATGACGGCCAACACCCCGTCGAGCTCATCCGGTTTCACCATGACGTCGCGCGCCTTGGACCCCTCACTGGGGCCGACGATGCCGCGGGACTCCATCAGGTCCATCAGCCTCCCCGCCTTCGCGAAGCCGACCCGCAGTTTGCGCTGGAGCATCGAGGTCGACCCGAACTGGGTGGAGACGACCAGCTCGGCTGCCTGGCAGAGCAGGTCCAGGTCGTCGCCGATGTCCTCGTCGATCTCCTTCTTCTGCTTCGTACCGACCACGACGTCGTCCCGGAAGACCGGGGCCATCTGGTCCTTGCAGTGCTGGACGACAGCCGCGACCTCGTCCTCGGTGACGAACGCGCCCTGCATACGGGTGGGCTTGTTGGCGCCCATCGGGAGGAACAGCCCGTCGCCCTTGCCGATGAGCTTCTCGGCGCCGGGCTGGTCGAGGATGACCCGGCTGTCGGCGAGGGAGGAGGTGGCGAAGGCGAGCCGGGAGGGCACGTTCGCCTTGATCAGACCGGTCACCACGTCGACCGAGGGACGCTGCGTGGCAAGCACCAGGTGGATCCCGGCGGCCCGGGCCAGCTGGGTGATGCGGACGATGGAGTCCTCGACGTCGCGCGGGGCGACCATCATCAGGTCGGCCAGCTCGTCGACGATCACCAGGAGGTACGGGTACGGGGACAGCTCCCGCTCGCTGCCCTCGGGCGTCTTGGCCTTGCCGGTGCGCACGGCGTGGTTGAAGTCGTCGATGTGCCGGTAGCCGAAGGCGGCGAGGTCGTCGTAGCGCAGATCCATCTCCCGCACGACCCACTGGAGCGCCTCGGCCGCCTTCTTCGGGTTGGTGATGATCGGGGTGATCAGGTGCGGGATGCCCTCGTACGCGGTGAGCTCGACGCGCTTGGGGTCGACCAGGACCATCCGGACGTCCTCCGGGGTGGCCCGCACCATGACCGAGGTGATCAGGCAGTTGATGCAGGAGGACTTACCGGAGCCGGTCGCACCGGCGACCAGGACGTGCGGCATCTTCGCCAGGTTGGCCATCTCGTAGCCGCCCTCGACGTTCTTGCCGAGCGCCACGAGCATCGGGTGGTCGTCCTCGGCCGCGTCCGCCAGGCGCAGAACGTCGCCGAGGTTGACCATCTCCCGGTCGGAGTTGGGGATCTCGATGCCGACGGCCGACTTGCCCGGGATCGGCGAGATGATCCGTACGTCTGGACTGGCGACGGCGTACGCGATGTTCTTGGCGAGCGCCGTGATCTTCTCGACCTTCACGGCGGGGCCGAGCTCGATCTCGTACCGGGTGACCGTCGGGCCCCGGGTGAAGCCGGTGACGACGGCGTCGACCTTGAACTCGGTGAAGACGTTGGTCAGCGAGGCGACGACGGCGTCGTTGGCGGCGCTGCGGGTCTTGCCTGGCCCGCCGCGCTCCAGCAGGTCGAGCGAGGGCAGCGAGTACGTGATGTCGCCGGAGAGCTGGAGCTGCTCGGCCCGGGCGGGCAGGTCCCCGGTCCGCTCGGGTACGGGCTTGGTCAGATCGGGTACGCCGCCGGGGTCACCGGACACGGCGGCGGAGGCGGCCCCCGCCTTGCCCGCGCCCGAGTCCTTGCCCGCGCCCCGGTCCTTGCCCGTGCCGCCGTGCTGTCCGGCCTCCCGGGCTCCGGGCACGGGCGGGGAGCCGGTACGGTCCCGTTCCCGGTCCACCGAGACGCCCTGGGTCAGGTCGGCGACGACCGGCGAGGGCGGCATGCCGTTGAGCACGGCCCCGTCGAGTGCGGCGGCCGCGGCCGCGGCGACGTCCACCGCGTCCAGGGGCCGGTTCATCGCGGGCTGGGCGGCGGGCCGACGGGGCCGCCTGCGCTTGGTTAGCGCTTCGGCCTCGGCGCTGTCGTGGTCGTACACGGCGTCGTCGGCGTCCGGGGCCTGCCGGCGCGCGGAGCCGCGCCGCGTCCCGGCTGGCAGCGCCTCGCGCCACTGCTCGTCGTAGCGCTCGTCGTCGTCCTCGTACAGCTCGCCGGGTTCGTACGCCGGTTCCACGATGCCGAGGCGGACGCCGAGCTGCCGCAGCCGGCGCGGGATGGCGTTGACCGGGGTCGCGGTGACGACGAGAAGGCCGAAGACGGTGAGCAGCACCAGCAGCGGTACGGCTAGGACCTCGCCCATCATGAAGATCAGCGGCTTCGACGCGGCCCAGCCCACCAGCCCGCCCGCGTCCTGCATCGCCTCGGTGCCGTCCTCGCGGCCCGGCGACCCGCAGGCGATGTGGACCTGGCCGAGGACGCCGACGACCAGGGCGGAGAGCCCGATGACGATCCGGCCGTTGGCCTCGGGCCGCTCCGGATACAGGATCAGCCGAACCGCCATGGCGCCGAGCAGTATCGGCGCGAGCAGATCGAGCCGGCCGAACGCCCCGGTCACCAGCATCTCCACCAGGTCGCCGACCGGCCCTTGGAGGTTGGACCAGGTGCCCGCGGCCACGATCAGCGCGAGGCCGAGGAGCAGGAGTGCGAGGCCGTCCTTGCGGTGGGCGGGGTCAAGTCCCTTCGCACCGCGCCCTATGGAACGGAACACCGCGCCGACGCCGTGGGCGGTGCCGAGCCAGATGGCGCGCACCAGCCGGTAGATGCCGTTGGTGGGGGACGGTGCGGGTTTGGGCGCGGGCCTCCTGGCCGCCGCTTTCTTCGCGGGCGCCTTCCTCGCGGTCGCGCTCGCCTTCTTCGGGGCGGACTTCCTGGCGGGCGCGGCTTTCTTCGCCGGCCCGGGAGTACGGCCGACGCGCTTCGCGGTGCCCGCCGTGCCCTGGGAACCCTTGCCGGACGTACGTGAGGCCATGGTGCCGAGGTTACCGTTGTCGACGCCCGTGAACACGTTCGCCTACCGGTTCACCCGACCGTGTCGCCTCTGGATGATCGGGAGCTGACGCTCCCTCAGGGCGAGGAGCGCTCCGGACACGCCCCGAAGCCCCTCGATTCGCACGAATGCCCTCGGTTCTCCTGCTGCGAGGCCCTAGTTCTGAGCGGGCAGGATCCCGGCGCCGCCGCCCGTACCCGGCTCCAGCGCGTCGAGCGCGCGGCGCAGGCCGGTCAGCTTGCGTTCGAGATGGGCCGCCGTGGCGACGGCCGCGGCGTCGGCGGACTCGTCGTCGAGCTGCTTGGAAAGGGCTTCCGCCTGCTCCTCGACCGCCGCGAGCCGCGCGGAGAGTTCGGCCAGCAGACCGGCGGGCTCCTTCTCGTGCCGGCCGCCCGCGTGGCCGTCGCCCTCCAGCTGGAGCCGCAGGAGCGCGGCCTGCTCGCGGAGCTTGCAGTTCTTCATGTACAGCTCGACGAAGACCGAAACCTTTGCCCGCAGAACCCACGGGTCGAACGGCTTCGAGATGTAGTCCACCGCGCCGGCCGCGTATCCCCGGAAGGTGTGGTGCGGGCCGTGGTTGATCGCGGTGAGGAAGATGATCGGGATGTCCCGCGTCCGCTCCCGCCGCTTGATGTGGGCGGCGGTCTCGAAACCGTCCATGCCCGGCATCTGGACGTCCAGCAGAATGACCGCGAAGTCGTCCGTGAGCAGCGCTTTGAGCGCTTCCTCCCCTGACGATGCCCGGACCAGTGTCTGATCGAGCGCAGAGAGGATGGCCTCCAGCGCCAGCAGATTCTCCGGCCGGTCATCGACCAGGAGGATCTTGGCCTTCTGCACCATGGCCCGTCCTCCTCGCCCCGGAAATGCGCCGGGTGCCGCCCCAGGGGACGACTCCCTTACGCCGTCCGTCCTTGTGCCGGTCATGGTAGCCGCACCCCGCCCGTCACCACACCCTGTCACCGCGATGTCACTGTGCACATACCGCAAACGCGGTGCGAGACCAGAAGGTTCCCCGGATGCAGGGCGTTCACACCCGTTCGCGCACAGCTGGTCAACGACTCAAGCTGATTCGTGCACCAGCCGATCACTCTCCGTGCATCCACTGCTCCATCACCGCAAGCAGATGATCAGGGTCGACCGGCTTCGTCACATAGTCGGAAGCCCCGCAGTCGATCGCCTTCTCCCGGTCGCCCTTCATCGCCTTCGCGGTGAGCGCGACGATCGGCAGCCCGGCGAACTGCGGCATCCGCCGGATCGCGGTCGTGGTCGCGTACCCGTCCATCTCGGGCATCATGATGTCCATCAGTACGACCGTCACATCGTCGTGCTGCTCCAGGACTTCGATGCCCTCACGGCCGTTCTCCGCGTACAGCACGGCGAGACCGTGCTGCTCCAGCACGCTGGTGAGCGCGAACACGTTACGGATGTCGTCGTCGACGATGAGCACCTTCTCACCGCGGAACCGGAACGTCCGCCGAGGCTCCGCAGCCTCCTCCGTCCCGGACGTGCTCCCCTGCACCCACTCCTCCTGCGGGGCACTCTCGGCCGCAGGCCGCCCGGCGGGCAGTGCGGGCCGTCGGGCGGCGTCCCCGAGGGCCTTGCGCCGCCGCCGGAAGGTCCCGGCGGAGTTGGCCGGGTCCCCGAGCGGGGCGGAATCGCCGCCCTGCGACGCCTGCCCGTTCTCGGATCCCGCGCCCAGCCCCTCGGTCGAACCGGAACCCACCTGCGGGTAGCCCTGGGGAGGCAGTTCGGCGCGGTGCAGCGGCAGGTACAGCGTGAAGGTGGAGCCCCGGCCCGGCTCGCTCGCCGCGTGGATCTCGCCGCCGAGCAGCCGCGCGATCTCCCGGCTGATGGAGAGCCCGAGGCCCGTGCCACCGTACTTGCGGCTCGTCGTCCCGTCCGCCTGCTTGAACGCCTCGAAGATCACCAGCATCTTGCTGGAGGCGATTCCGATCCCGGTGTCGGTGACCGAGAAGGCGATCAGCTCGGCGTCCGCGTCCCGCAGCGAGCCCGCCTCCAGCAGGTGCTCCCGGATCGCGTTCGGCACATCGGCGCCGGCCGGCCGGATCACCAGCTCCACCGCCCCGCCGTCGGTGAACTTCACCGCGTTGGACAGCAGGTTGCGCAGCACCTGGAGGAGGCGCTGCTCGTCGGTGTGCAGCGTCGCCGGAAGCTCCGGCGAGACCCGTACGGAGAAGTCGAGACCCTTTTCCGCGGTGAGCGGGCGGAAGGTCGCCTCCACGTAGTCGACCAGTTGGACCAGAGCGATCCGGGTCGGGCTGACGTCCATCTTGCCCGCCTCGACCTTCGACAGATCGAGGATGTCGTTGATCAGCTGGAGCAGGTCGGAACCGGCCCCGTGGATCGTCTCGGCGAACTCGACCTGCTTCGGCGACAGATTGCCCTCGGCGTTGTCCGCCAGCAACTTGGCCAGGATCAGCAGCGAGTTGAGCGGCGTACGCAGCTCGTGCGACATGTTCGCCAGGAACTCGGACTTGTAGCGCATCGAGACGGCGAGCTGCTCGGCGCGCTCCTCCAGGACCTGCCGCGCCTCCTCGATCTCGGTGTTCTTGACCTCGATGTCGCGGTTCTGCTGGGCCAGCAGCTCGGCCTTCTCCTCCAGTTCGGCGTTGGACGCCTGGAGGGCCTTCTGCCGGTTCTCCAACTCTTGCGAGCGGTCGCGCAGTTGCTCGGTCAGCTCCTGGGACTGCTCAAGGAGCTTCTCGGTCTTGGTGTTGACGCTGATCGTGTTGACGCTCGTCGCGATCATCTCGGCGAGCTGGTTGAGGAAGTCCCGCTGGATGTGTGTGAACGGCTGGAACGAGGCCAGTTCGATCACGCCGAGCACCTTGCCCTCGAAGAGGACCGGCAGCACGATCACATGCGCGGGCGGCGCCTCGCCGAGACCGGAGGAGATCTTCAGATACCCCGGCGGCACATTGTCGACCTGGATGGTCCGCTTCTCCTCGGCCGCTGTCCCGATGAGCGTCTCACCGGGCCGGAACGAGGTCGGCATCGAACCCGCGGAGTAGCCGTAGCTCCCCCGCATGCGCAGCTCGTACGAGCTGTCGTCGGCGTTGTCCGGACCCACCTCGTCCGAGTCGCCCGGGGACATGGCCAGGAAGAACGCGCCGTGCTGCGCCGAGACCACCGGCGTCAGCTCGCTCATGATCAGCGAAGCCACGTCGTCCAGATCGCGGCGGCCCTGCATCAGACCGGAGATCCGGGCCAGGTTGCCCTTCAGCCAGTCCTGCTCCTTGTTGGCGAGGGTGGTGTCGCGCAGGTTGGCGATCATCGTGTTGATGTTGTCCTGGAGGACCTGGATCTCGCCGGCCGCGTCCACGTCGATCTTCAGGTTCAGATCGCCGCGGGTCACCGCCGTGGCGACGGCCGCGATGGCGCGCACCTGGCGGGTCAGGTTCCCGGCCATCTCGTTCACCGACTCGGTGAGGTCGCGCCAGGTGCCGTCGACGTCCCGGACCCGCGCCTGACCGCCCAGCTGTCCTTCGGTACCCACCTCGCGAGCGACCCGGGTGACCTGATCGGCGAACGAGGAGAGCTGGTCGACCATCGTGTTGATGGTGTTCTTCAGCTCCAGGATCTCACCGCGGGCGTCGATGTCGATCTTCTTGGTCAGGTCGCCCTTGGCGATGGCTGTGGTGACCGTGGCGATCTGACGCACCTGGCCGGTCAGGTTGGAGGCCATCGAGTTCACGGACTCGGTGAGGTCCTTCCACGTCCCCGAGACTCCCGGCACCCGGGCCTGGCCGCCGAGCTCACCTTCCGTACCCACCTCACGGGCCACACGCGTGACCTCGTCCGCGAACGAGGACAGCGTCGTCACCATGGTGTTGACGGTGTCGGCCAGCTCCGCGACCTCGCCGCGCGCCTCAACGGTGACCTTCTTCGTCAGGTCGCCGTTGGCGACCGCGGAGGAGACCCGGGAGATGTTCCGCACCTGGCTGGTCAGGTTGTTGGCCATCAGGTTGACGTTGTCGCTGAGGTCCTTCCAGATGCCGGTCGCCCCGCGCACCCGTGCCTGACCGCCGAGGATGCCCTCGGTTCCCACCTCGCGGGCCACTCGCGTGACCTCGTCCGCGAAGTTGAGCAGCTGGTCGACCATCGTGTTGACGGTCGTGACCAGTTCGAGGATCTCGCCCTTGGCGTCGACGGTGATCTTCTTCGAGAGATCGCCCTTGGCGACCGCCGTGGTGACCTCGGCGATGTTGCGGACCTGGAGGGTGAGGTTGTTCGCCATGCCGTTGACGGAGTGGGTGAGGTCCTTCCACGTACCGGACACGCCCTGCACCTCGGCCTGTCCTCCGAGGATGCCCTCCGTACCCACCTCGCGGGCGACCCGCGTCACCTGCTCGGCGAAGTTGGACAGCTGGTCCACCATCGTGTTGAGGGTGTTCTTGAGCTCCAGGATCTCGCCCCGGGCGTCCACGTCGATCTTCTGCGACAGGTCACCTCGCGCCACCGCCGTGGCGACCTGCGCGATGTTGCGGACCTGAGCGGTGAGGTTCCCCGCCATGCCATTCACCGAATCGGTGAGATCGCGCCACACCCCGGCCACACCGGGCACCTGCGCCTGACCGCCGAGCCGCCCGTCCGTACCCACCTCGCGGGCGACGCGGGTCACCTGGTCGGCGAAGGCCGAGAGCTGGTCGACCATCGTGTTGATCGTGTTCTTGAGCTCCAGGATCTCGCCCCGGGCGTCCACGTCGATCTTCTGCGACAGGTCACCTCGCGCCACCGCTGTCGTCACCTGGGCGATCTGCCTCACCTGGGAGGTGAGGTTTCCGGCCATGAAGTTGACGGAGTCCGTGAGCTCCTTCCACGTGCCAGAGACGCCGTCCACCCGTGCCTGACCGCCGAGGCGGCCCTCGGTGCCCACGTCCCGGGCCATCCGCGTCACCTGGTCGGCGAAGCTGGACAGCTGGGCCACCATCGTGTTGACGGTGTTCTTCAGCTCCAGCATCTCCCCGGCCACGTCCACGGTGACCTTCTGCGACAGGTCACCGTTGGCGACCGCCGTCGTCACCTGGGCGATGTCCCGGACCTGGCCGGTCAGGTTACGGAAGGCGGTGTTCACCGAGTCGGTGAGGTCCTTCCACGTCCCCGCGGCGCCCGGCACCTCGGCCTGACCGCCGAGCCGGCCCTCGACGCCGACCTCCCGGGCGACCCGGGTCACCTCGGAACCGAACGACTGGAGCTGGTCCACCATCGTGTTGACGGTGTTCTTCAGCTCCAACATTTCCCCGGCCACGTCGACCGTGACCTTCTGCGACATGTCGCCGCTGGCCACAGCCGTGGTCACCTGGGCGATGTCGCGCACCTGGGTCGTCAGATTACGGAAGACCGTGTTCACCGAGTCGGTGAGGTCCTTCCACGTCCCCGCGGCGCCCGGCACCTGCGCCTGGCCACCGAGGAGCCCCTCGCCACCGACCTCGCTCGCCACACGTGTCACTTCGTCCGCGAAGGTGCGCAGCGTCTCGGTCATCTGGTTGATCGTCTCGGCGAGCTGGGCGACCTCGCCGCGCGCGCTCACCGTGACCTTCTGCGTCAGGTCACCGCTGGCGACCGCCGTCGTCACCTCCGCGATACCCCGCACCTGGGAGGTGAGGTTGCCCGCCATCGTGTTGACGGAGTCGGTGAGGTCCTTCCAGACCCCGGCCACACCCGGCACGGTCGCCTGACCGCCGAGCTCACCCTCCGTACCCACCTCACGGGCGACGCGCGTCACCTCGGAGGAGAACGAGGACAGCTGGTCGACCATCGTGTTGACGGTGTTCTTCAGCTGGAGCATCTCGCCGGCCACATGGACGGTGACCTTCCGCGACAGATCACCCTTGGCGACCGCCGTCGTCACCAACGCGATGTCACGCACCTGGGCGGTCAGCCGGTACGCCATGGTGTTGACGGAGTCCGTCAAATCCTTCCAGGACCCGGACATCCCGCGCACCTGGGCCTGCCCGCCGAGCTTGCCCTCGGTACCGACCTCGACGGCGACGCGGGTCACCTGTTCGGTGAAGACCGAGAGCTGGTCGACGAGGTTGTTGACCGTACGGGCGACCTTCAGGAACTCGCCGCGCAGCGGGCGTACCGTCTCGTCCGTCGTGTGCGACCGCAGCTCCATCCGCTGCTCCAAGTCACCGTCGGCGACCGCCGACAGCACCCGGCCCACCTCGGAGACCGGTCGCGCGAGATCGTCGACGAGCTCGTTGGACGCATCGATCGCCGCCGCCCAGGAGCCCTCGCAGGCCCCCGTCTCCAGCCGCTCCGTCAGCTTGCCCTCACGCCCGACCACACGCCGTACCCGCGCCAGCTCACCCGTGAGGTGGAGATTGCGGTCGGCGACCTCGTTGAAGACCGCCGCGATCTCCGTCATCACGCCGTCGCCGGAGACGGTGAGCCGCCTGCGGAAATTGCCGTCGCGCATCGCCACGAGTCCCGCCAGCAGCCTGTTCAGAGCTGCCGCGTCCACTTCGACGGTGCCATTGCGCTGCTTTTTCACGGACTGCCCGCCTTTTGTACGCGTTTCTGAACCCCGCGCCGCCACGCCAGACTCCACCGTGTCCCTCCCGCAGGGGTTGGCCGTTTCGCTCGGGCCTATCCGGATAGCTTGCCCAGTTCCACTTTGGCTCACCGCCACAGCACACCGTCAACGGGTGAGCGGGCGGACGTCAAATCGTTGCAACGTACCAGGCCGGAACAGGTCGGCGGGCAACCTCCCCCGCTCGCACCCCGTCACTCCCACCGGGAGACATACTCGTGCGCCCGCGCACAACTCCTGCGGCGTCCTGTCCCGATCTCGGCCCTCGTGTACCCGGCACCCTTGCCGAACGTCTAGCCTGGCAAGCGAATCGAAGCGGCAAGAAACGGGCACAGGACTCGGGGAAGCGACGAGACACCATATGGGGAGTGCTGTGATCACCGCGCGCGCGGCCGCCACCTTCGAACCGGTCGGGCGCTCGGTCGCGACCGCCCGCGCCTTTGTCCGGGACACCCTCCAGGGGTGGGGATACAACGATGTCGTCGACGACGCCGTCGTCCTCACCAGCGAGCTCGTCACGAACGCGGTGGTCCACGCGGGGACGGCGGCCGACGTGCTCTGCCTGCGCACCGAGGACGGCGTACGCGTCGAGGTCGCCGACCACTATCCGGAGCGTGAGGTCCCGCTCCAGAGCAACGGGCTCGACTTCGGCTCCCCGGACCGCGAGAACGGCCGCGGCCTGCTGCTCTGCGCCGCCCTGGCCTCCCGGTGGGGTGTCGAGTACACGCCCACTCGCAAACATGTCTGGTTCCAGCTGGACCTCCCCGAGCGTCCTGTCGGCATCCGCTCCGCAGGACCGCTCCTGCCCGTCGCGCTGCTGCCCGTGGCGGACCAGCGCGTACGGGTGGCCGTCGTCCAGATCGACCACTCCGGCTCGATCGCCGCGTGGAACGACGACGCGGCCTTCCTCTTCGGGCACGCGGCGGACCAGGTGTCCGGCAAGCAGCTCACCGACTTCGTGGCCTGGCCGCACACCCCCGGCACCAACACCGGCATCGCGGACGCGCTCCAGCTCTCCCGCTGGGAGGGCAGCTACGGGATCCGCTGCGCCGACGGCCGGGTCACCCCCGTCTACGCCTCGCACCTACGGGTCCGCGACACCGAGGGGGAACCGTCCACGGTCTGCCTCCTCGTCCGCGACTACGAACGCGCTGTGCTGCAGTCCCCGGTCCGTGCCCCGGTCTCCGACGCCTCGTCCGAGAGCCGCTCCACGGACCCGTTCGAGGTCTTCATCGGCTCCCCCGCCCCCGACGACCTGGACGGCCTGCTCCAGCGGACGGTGGAGCGGGCACGCGACATGCTCGACGCGGATTCCGCGTTCCTCCTCCTCGCCACCGACGACGAGACGGAGCTTGAGGTCCGCGCCACGACGGGCCTCCCCTCGGCCCGCCAGCGCTTCGCGAGAGTCCCCGTCGAAGCCGGCACCGGACGGTACGGCTCCGCCCGGATGCCGGCGGTCCACGAGGACCTGACCGCAGTCCCCGGCGCCGTCCCCCTGCTCACCGACACCGGGATGCGCTCGGTCGTCACGGTCCCGCTGAAGGTCGAGGGCCGCCTCACGGGCTCCCTGGGCGTCGCCGCCGAGGCCCCCGGCCGCTACTCGAACGAGGAGGCCCTGCGCCTCCAGTTCGCCGCCGACCGCATCGCCCTGGCGGTGGAGTCCGCACGCCTCGGCGAGCTGGAACGGCTGCGCCGCGGCTCCCTCTCCTTCCTCGTCGAGGCCTCCGACCTGCTGGCCGGCACGCTCGACCGCGACCAGACGCTGGCGCTCATGGCCCAGATGACGGTCCCGACCCTGGCCACCTGGTGCGCGGTCTACACGATCGCGGACCAGTCCTCGGACCCGTACCTCTCGTACGTGCTCCACGAGGACGAGGACCTCATCGACGGCCTCAAGGCCCTGCTCTCCAGGATCGCCCCGCCCGACCCGGTCCCGACGCCGGGCGCCCGCATCTGGGCCGCCCCGTCCGAGGCCGGCCACCGCGCGGCGCTGTCCACCTCCACCCGCAGCCTGGACCACGACGCGCCGCTGAGCATGAGCACGGCCACCCGCACCATCCTCGCCACGGCCCAGGCCGTCGGCGGTGAGACGGTGGTCCTGCCGCTGGTCGCCCGCAACCGCGTGATCGGCATGCTGACGCTCGGGAAGCCTTCGGACGACCACTTCCGCCAGGAGATCCTGGAACTGGCCGAGGACCTCTCCCGCAGAGCCGCCCTGGCCTTGGACAACGCGCGCCTGTACTCGGAGCGCATGGCGATCAGCCAGTCCCTCCAGCGGAGCCTGCTGCCTCCAGGCCTCCCCGACGTCCCGAACGTCGAGATCGAGGTCATCTACCGCGCCGCGGGCGAGGGCAACGAGGTCGGCGGCGACTTCTACGACGTCTTCCCGATCCACGACGGTGCCTACGGCTTCGCCATCGGCGACGTCTGCGGTACGGGCCCGGAAGCGGCCGCCGTCACCGGCCTGGCCCGCCACGCCCTGCGCCTGCTCGCCAAGGAGGGCTTCACCGGCCCGGCGGTCCTGGAGCGCCTCAACGCGGCCATCCTCGACGAGGGCGCCCGCAGCCGCTTCCTGACCCTCCTCTACGGCGAACTGTGGCCCCAGGAGGACGGCAGCGCCCTCCTGAAGATCGTCTGCGCCGGCCACCCGCTGCCGCTGCGCCTGCGCCCGGACGGCTCCGTGGAGTCAGCGGCCGAACCGCAGCCCCTGCTCGGCGTCCTGGAGGACCTGGAGCTGTACGAGCAGGAGGCGACCCTCGACCCGGGCGACGTCCTCCTCTGCGTCACCGACGGCGTCACCGAACGCCGCGAGGGCACCCGCATGCTCGGCGACGACGGCCTCGCGGACGTCCTGTCGACCTGTACGGGCCTGACGGCCGGAGCGGTCGCCGCACGCATTCTGCGGGCCGTGGAGCGCTTCGCCGCGGAGCCCGCCTCGGACGACATGGCCATCCTGGCAATGCGCGTCCCGGAGCCGCCCCGCATCTGAGGCCGGCAGCCGGCGGTAATGCACCAAAGCGAAAGGCCCCCGCCAATGGCGGGGGCCTTTCGCTTTCTCTCTGAGCCCCAATGCGGAATCGAACCGCAGACCTTCTCCTTACCATGGAGACGCTCTACCGACTGAGCTATTGGGGCCTTGCTGCGCTGTGGCAACGAGGTAAACCATACACGGGATCCGGGCATGCTCATAATCGATGCCGCCACGAGTTTGCCGGCCTGCTCGGCGACAGACCGACGACAGCTCAGCACCGTTCAGCCGTGCCGGGACGAGCGCGTCGGGTCCGGAACGCAGAAAAGCCCCGTGCCAATGGCACGGGGCTTTCCCGGAAAAATTGTTCGGCGGCGTCCTACTCTCCCACAGGGTCCCCCCTGCAGTACCA